>JAYEPK010000484.1:0-9148 GCA_034723935.1 Thermoplasmatota archaeon | reverse complement strand
TGATATGGTGATGCAGGACCCTGTTCCTCGACATTGGAAAAATCATCCCATATCTTGATGGGGGGATGGAACCTGATCTCCCTCAGCCCCGCATCCTTCATCCTCTTCAGCAGCCGCCTGTCGAACGGTCCGGTCGTGTAAAGATGGATGTGATGCCTTTTCCCGAACCGTTCCATAAGGCCCCTTATCACCTGCTCCGTCCTTTCGGGAACGATCATCGGATCCCCACCGGTGAGCCCCGTTCCAAGCGCTCTCATTCTTTCAGCTTCATCGATGATCTGATCGAGCCAGCCTTCACCCTCCACCAACCTCTCGTTGGCATAGATCACGTCCTTTCCCTTCTTTTTCTCCGATAGAGGGCAGTAAAAACAATCCTGCATGCAGTTTCCAGTGATGCAGAGCACCATCTTGGTTCCTCTATCGCAGTACCTGCAGCCAAGGGATGGGGTACCTCTTGTCGAATTCAGCAGCTCATCTGTGAACGTTATCGACATGAACCCTGAAAAAGACCCTGACCATTATATATTTCCCGGTTGTTCCTTCAATCGGTTTATATCGAATGCTTGCCATATCATTCGAGTGTAGATGTCCAGAGGCGATGAGTTATGTTGCACAAGGGAAAGAGGCTCACTGTTGGTGCCAAGATAATGATCCTGCTTCTTGATCATACCAGATTCCGGGGGGCGCTTCAGGCACCGCTGGATGTAACACAGGACGGGATCGCAGGTAATCTGGGAATAATCCGTTCTGCTGTTCCCAGGGCTGTCGGATCCCTGATCAACAGGGATATTGTCGAGGAGCATCTTGCCCACATCGATGGGCTTACAAGGAGAAGAAAGGTCTACATGCTGACCGACAAAGGGATAATGGAAGCAAAAGAGCTCCTTGATGAGCTGAGTGCTATCAAGGTCGATGTCATAGAGGGTGGAGAAAAGGAAAGAATACCTATCGGGACGCTGCTTTCAAATGAGAGCGTTGACCTGAAGAACATTTCGGAGGTTGTCAGCTCCAGAAAACTGAACAAGGATAGATCCGTTGGAACGGAGGAGGACAGGAAGGGGCATGCCCTCTACACACACTCCCTCTCTCCTCCGGATATATTCCTGGGAAGGGAAAGAGAGGTCGAGGAGATCAAGACGGCAATAGCGTCCCTGAAGAGGAAGATAACGGTTGTTTACGGTATCGCAGGCGTGGGCAAAACAACTCTGAGCTGGAAGATCACCCAGATGTTCCAGAAGGAGATGAACATCTTCTACATGGACCTGAAGGAATGGACCTCGGTGAACTACCTGTTCAAGGAACTGGGGAATTTCCTGGCAAGGTCCGGCTGCCCCTCTCTCAGGTCCTATGTCGAGACCAACAGGGAAATAGATATCGAGGCCGCTTCGGACCTTCTCAAGGAGGTTCCGTCCGAGATCCCTTACCTTATAATCCTTGATGATCTGCACAGGGCTCCCCGGGAGATAGTAATGTTCCTGAACTCGTTCAAGGATAGGATCGGGTCGCTCCGGAGGTTCAACATGCTTGTCCTTTCAAGGAAGAGAGCCCCGTTCTACGACATCAGGGATGTCAGGATCACGAACCTTGTGGGTGAGATGGAGCTTCTGGGTTTCGACAGGGAGACATCCAAGAAGTTCCTTCATCAGCGTGGATTCAAGGATAATGAGACGGACATCATCATAGAAAGAACAGGGGGGCACCCTCTTGCACTTGTGCTTGTGGAGAGGGAGGGATACAATTTCGACATCGGTGATTTCGACCAGTTCCTTGCGGAAGAGATATTCAACAAGCTCTCAAAAGAGGAACTCAAGATACTGGGGCTTCTATCATTATGCCGTCTGCAGCTGGGAGAGGAGGATCTCGTGAGCATGATAGAGGTCGATCCCGACATAATAAGATCGCTCATGGACCATCATCTCATATTCGGAACTCCCGGGAGCTATGTGATCCATGACCTCATAAAGGACCATTCCGTCCAGAACCTTACACAGGAGAACAGAGATGAGGCCCATCAACTTCTTTCCGAACTGTTCCACGATAAACTGGGATCTATTGGATTCCACGAGGATATCAACGATGATGTCCCTCCGTTCCCTTTCGGGAACGAGGATGAGACCGGCCTCGGACCGGTTCCACTGTATGTGTCAGAGGAGATCCATCATCTTCTGGGAGCAGGAAAAGGATCCGAGGCATTGGAGATCCTGATCAAGGCGAATCTCCAGATACCTTCCAAGGACCTTCTGAAGGAGATGGAGAGCAGTGTTGTTTCATCTTTGAACCAGAAGCTGGAAGATGATCAGAAGATGCAGAAAGAGTTCCTTCTGTCCCTTCAGGATATGCTCGACAATGACCATGAAGGAGCGTTGAAAAGGTTCAAGAGTATGGAAAATTTGATCCATGATGACCTATCCGATGCCTTGATCGAATGTGTGAAGCTCTGGACACCGTTCCTTGCTGAAAAGGTGAACGGTCCCGAGGATGCTCTTTCCTCACTGGATAATTTGAAGAAGGAGGACATTCCTCCAAAACTAAGGTATTATTTCCTGGTCTTCAGGGCATCTCTTCTCTACAAGATGGGGGACCATGCCGGGGCCTCGAGCGCTTACAAGGAATTCCTGGACGCAATACTGGATAATGAGGACCTTCCCGGAAAACTGAAAGATTCCGTTCGATCATCACTATCAACTGCCGAGGGTGGGTCCATACAGATCGCGACCGACAACTTCCAGAAGATCATGGAACTTACCGCTGCGAACAGAGATGTCCTCAAGGAGGAGCTCCCGTATGTTGACGTTGACCACCACCTTCTTTCTGCCATCTACTCGATGTACCATGGTAGAAAATGAGAGATAAATTTGAATGATCTATCATTTCAAGGTCCGGATCGACGAATAGAAATAGGGTCAGATCATTTCCAGGCTCAGGTGTTATCATGACCAGATACAGTGTGGCCGAGCTCCCCGGCGACGGGGTTGGGATAGAAGTGATGGATGCTGCGAAATTGGTACTCGATGAGGTCGGTTTCAAGGCCGATTACAGACCCGGGGACATCGGATGGGAATTCTGGAAAAAGGAGGGCAATGCGCTCCCCGAGAGGACCATCGACCTCATGAACAACACCGACTGTGCACTCTTTGGTGCCATCACATCCAAACCGAAGAACGAGGCAGCCAAAGAACTGGACCCTTCCCTGGTCGACAAAGGATACGTTTACTTCTCACCGATCGTTGGAATGAGACAACTTCTCCAGCTCCATACGAACATGAGGCCCTGCAGGTCGTTCAGGGGGAACCCGCTCAACATAAAGGAGGATGTGGATATCGTTGTTTTCAGGGAGAACACAGAAGGTCTCTATTCCGGTATCGAATGGTGGCCGGTCCCCGAAGAGGTCAAGGAGGTCTTCCTCAAGAACCACAAGAAATGGGAGAAGTTCCACGGCATGGCCGATGAGGATGTCGCCGTTACGCTGAGGGTGATATCGAGAAAGGGAGCAACGAGAATACTGAACTCAGCGTTCGAACATGCCAAAAAGCACGGAAAGAAGAGATTGACACTTGCCGAAAAACCAAATGTTCTCAGGGAGACCTCCGGTCTGATGACAGAGGTTGCGAGGAACATGGCAAAGGAATATCCCATGGTAAACATGGACGAAGCGAACATCGATGCCATGGCGATGTGGATGGTGAAGAACCCACAGGATTACGAGGTGCTCGTTGCCTCCAACCTGTTCGGGGATATCATCTCCGACCTTGGGGCCCAGCTTGTGGGAGGACTTGGGTTCGCGTCCGCGGCGAACATCGGTGATGATTACGCGCTCTTCGAACCTACCCACGGCTCTGCTCCGAAATATGCCGGAAAGAACATTGTGAACCCGATCGCAATGATACTTGCTTCGAAGCTCATGCTCGACCATCTCGGCGAGACCGAGATGGCAGGACGGGTGGTAAGTGCTGTTGCAAAGGTCATCGCAGACGGCAAGGTAAGGACAAAGGACATGGGCGGCACAACAAGCACCATGGATATGGGCAAGGCCGTAGCATCCGAGCTGTGATACCATGGACCATCCCCGGAGCATAAAGGAAGAGCTCAGGGGTGTCTATGATCGGATCGCACCTTACTTCAACGAGACGAGAAAACATCTCTGGCCCCCGATGGAACAGTTCATAGACGAGGTCTCGCCCTGCACACTTGCAGACCTGGGATGCGGCACCGGGCGCGGTCTGCTCCATGCAGCATCCGGAGGATGCGATGTGAAGGGTGTGGATTCATCAAAAGGCCAGATCGATACGGCTTCTGAGAACATCGAAAAGGCTGGATACACAAAGGAGATCACACTGATCTTATCCGACCTCGAGTCACTTCCCCTTGACAGTGAAACCATCGACAACTCGATAATGATAGCATCACTTCACCACCTACCAACAAGAGAGAGTAGGATAAAGGCCCTTGATGAGGCTTATCGATGCACAAGAAAGAATGGACAGATCCTCGTCTCCGTCTGGTCCTGGGACCAGAAAAGGTTCAGGGAGCAACACCGATCCAGGATCGAAAAGAGACGTGAGATCGGGGAGCTGGACGGACCGCTACCCGGGGACATCATGGTCCCATGGAGGTCTGGTGTCAAGGAGATGAGGTTCTATCACCTCTACGGACCCGGGGAGCTTGATGCCGAGATAGAAATGAGCGGATGGACACTTTCGAGGAGCTATTTCGACGGCAGGAACCACTGGGCAGAGTGTGTCAAAGCCCCCTGATATTGCTGTTCGTTCCCTCTTCCCAGGTAACCTCCTCTTCCGCATCCTTGTCGGATGCCGTACCGGGCCCCTTCCGGGATAGAAAGTAGAGAACGACCGCTATCAGGACAATGACACCGATCACGATGACCACTATTGTGACAGGATCGAGCCCCTTCTTCTCATTGATATCGACCTCTTCATCGTCATTGTTCGATGCATCTTCAACAACTATCTGCTCTTCCATTGTTGCAAGTTCGATACCATCGATAAGAACAAAGTAGGTAAACCTGTGGGTTCCGGGATCGAGCTTCATGTTCCTTGTGAGGTTCATGCCTTCACGAATATCACCTCCAGCATCGAACAGAGGATACTCATTACCATCAAGAATGAGCTTGACATCATCCGGGGTCTCACCCAGACCGTACCTCAGGGTGATGAAGAAACCGACCGCCCCACCCGAGGTGTGAAAATCACCCTTCACGCCGGAATCCACGATCTTCGGATCGAACACATCCGGTCCCTGGAGCTCCCCATTCCCGGGATATCGGATGATAAGATCATCGAGCTCCGCCTCGAAATGATACATGTGGTTTCCCTCATCAATGAACGTGGATACGGTAAAAACCTGCCCCTTGTCCGGCTCATCATCATCGGTGACCATCTCGAAATAATCCAGATCATCAACGACAAGGTATACCGCATCGGGTTCCCGGACCTGCAAATCGGTCCAACGGACATTGAATGTGAACAGTGTGTCGGTCCCGCCCTGTTCGAGATCGAGACCGGGGAGCGTTAAAGTGGGTTCCTCCGACGTTGTAACTTCGGGACCCGTCATCTCTCCCATCTCGGGTGATCTGAGAGAGGATGTCTCGAAATGGAACTGATGCTCACCCATCTCAAGCTGACCCGGCCATTCATATCGAGACCCGTGGATCATGGATCCCGAAACCTTCGACATCGAATGTTCCTCTCCATCAACGAGAACGGAAACGATACCGGGATCGTCTCCATCAGCATCCTTCAACATCACGGAAAAGGTAAATGTCTCGTCAAGCTCCCCCTGAGACGGGGAGACAGAACCATAGTAGATAAGCGTCGGGTCGTCTACAGGCGATACGATAACCTTCACGGGAGCTTTTACCTGATCATTGGAAGCATCCTTGGCGGTGAGGTTGAACCGGAATGTACCGTAAGAATCTTCCGGAGGCGTTATCCTGACGCCGCTTCCGACGATGTCCACCTGAAGAACACCCTTATCAACTGCTCCGAATGTCAAGGGATCTCCCTCCGGGTCGGTGAATACACTCTCAAGATCGATAGAGTCATCGAAGGTATCCTCATCCATTGTAATTTCTTCGATATTACCCACGAGCGGTGGATTGTTCCCACTCGTCAAGACAAGCTCCCATTCCTTGGTAATTACCATTTCATCGTTGTAGAATTCCGATTCTATATATCTGGTCCACCATCCGACCTCCTCGGAATACCAGTAACTGCTGTTCTTCGCTACCGTGTACTCATCTTCATATTTCCATTCCTTCACGAGCAGGCAGTCATAGGTTCCGGCCGCAACATCGACCATTTGCTCATCAACACATGCCCACCTGTAGCTCTCCGTCCCGACATCGGTACCCGAGGAGAACTCATCCCCGTCCAAATACAGTGTCCAACTGAGGATCCTGTCAACATCAACATCCCAGGTGTTCGGACCCTCGTTGGATAAGGGAAACTTCATCCATCTGTAATATGGAGGTTCGTAGAAGAGCTCCGATTCGTTCGTTGTGGTAACCTGCAGATCCTCGATATAGATATCGATATCTTTCTTCATGTACATCAGGGACATGTCCATCTGCCTGTAGTAACCTTTCCACTGTCCGTTCTCGGTCCCTGAACCCTCCGATGTGGCAAATGTACCGGTTATTTTTCCCTGAAGAACAAATACATCCTCACTGTTCCAGGTCCCGGTGCTGATGCTCGCTGTCCGTACCCCTTCACGGGACGCAGATCCGTCTGGACTGGTTTCTGTATACGTCCATTCAAGGTATCCACCATCCAACATAGTGGGTTCCTCCACCACGTCCCCGTTCACCGGATGGATGGCAGCAACCATCAGGAAAATGAGCAATGCTCCAATGGACATTATCTTCCTTCTCCGATCCATCATGATGGTAAGTACCGAAGTTCCTTTTTAAAAACTTGCGGTTACTCTTTGCAAAACTCCATTTGATTTTACACTTCGATGAACATCGATGGTTTTAAAGGATACCAGTAGATATAATGGAATATGATCAAGATAGGATTCGTTGTCAATCCGATAGCCGGAATGGGGGGTAGGGTAGGTCTGAAAGGTACTGACGGTGTTGTCGAGGACGCGATCCGGAGGGGAGCCAAGCCGAGAGCATCTTCCCGTGCCGGTGAAGCCCTTGCAAGACTTCACGAGGCGTTCAAGAGGCACAGGCTCAAAGAAAATGTGAAATGGCTCACCGTCTCGGGAGATATGGGAGAGGCGGAACTCGGGTCGTTCGAAGAGCCAAAATGGGAGATCAAGGTCGTTCACCATGCAGGAGAAAGAACGACTGCCGAGGATACCAGATCGTTCGTGAAAAAAGCCGTTGAGATGGGAGCGGACCTTATCGTCTTCTGCGGCGGGGACGGGACAGCGAGAGATGTTCTTTCCATGGCAGGGAAGCACCCGATCTTCGGGATCCCATCAGGTGTTAAGATGCATTCCGGCATATTCGCTCTGGATCCCGCACTTGCAGGAGAGCTTCTCGAGTTCTTCATCCGCGGTGAGATGACCACAGGCGAAGGTGAGGTCATGGACCTTGACGAGGAGAAGTACAGGGAAGGTGAATGGAACCTGAAGCTCTTTGGTGTGGGAACAACACTCTTCGAACCTTCATTCATTCAGACAGGAAAGTTCATGGTCGCTCAGCAGGATGTTGCTGACATTGTCTCGAACATCGCAGATGACATAAAGGAAAGGATGAGAGAGGAACCAGACAGGATCTTCATTCTCGGACCCGGTGGCACCCTGTCATCCATCGGAGAGCAAATTGGGATAGACAAGACCCATCTTGGGGTCGATATTGTAAAGAACGGAAAGCTTATCGCAAAGGACTGCGACGAAAGAACTATCCTGAAGATCTTGAAAGACAATGATGACGGAACGAGAACTGACTGCGAGGTCCTTGTTTCACCTATTGGAGGGCAGGGTTTCTTCCTTGGGAGGGGAAACCTACAGATCAGCCCCGAGATCGTCCGGCTGGTGGGTCCAAAGAATATCATGGTGCTTTCGGTCCCGCAGAAGCTCGAGAGGACCGACTTCCTAAGGGTGGACACAGGTGACCACGATCTCGACGAGGAGTTCAGAAAGATGGGGGCCATCAGGGTCCTTACAGATTATCGGACCTACAGGTTCAAGAAAATAAAATAAAAAAAAGGAGCCTCCCGGAGGAAGCTCCCGTTGGTCGCGGCATATTGTTCTTCACTGGAACTGAACACCACAGGAGGGACATTTGTCAAGGTTATCCTCGACGACCGCACCGCAGTTGGGGCATTCAAGAGCGATCTCGAACTGAGCACCGCAGGACCCACACTCCGAATCAGTGGGACCGAGAGGCGCACCGCATTCGGGACATACGTCCCCGATCTCCTCCTCGGTCTTTTCCATCTCATCGATCATGGATTCCAGGTCCTGTACCTCTTCGAGCTCGGAGTCCTCATCCATGGATGATTCGTCCGTCTCCGGTTCTGGCTCCTCTATTGGAGCCTCCTCGTAGACAGGGGACTCCCCATAGACCTCTTGTTCAGGGGCCTGGGGTGCTTCGCTCTCGTAGATCTCACCGGAGGGTGGCTGTTCTTCGTAGGCCGGTTCCATCCCCATATCGGGTGGAAGCTCCATGGGCTCCTCATCTTCTTCTGACTTGCCCTTCATCACAAAGAACAGAACAGCCCCTATCAGGACTATCGCAACGACCACTATGATAATTATCATCACGACAGGGGTCTCTGCTGGTTCTTCCTCAGCCTCGGTGATAGTAACCGTGGTCTGCCCCTCGGCAGTTTCATCGCTTCCATCGGATATCGTCACATGGAAAGTGTAAGTACCAGGTTCGAAGTCGATAACAATCACCTCACTCCCGGAGTCCTGCCAAGTCGCGCCGTCCACCGTCCAGGCATAGTTGAGCGTATCCTCGTCAGCATCCGTTGCAAATGCAGTTAGAGTAAGCTCCTTGTTGGCAGGTATCTCTGTAGCGCTTGGTGCAATGTTATCGAACACCGGCCTGTGGTTGACAATTGTGTTATCGAACGGACTTGTGTCCTCACTGTTGATCACACCATCATTGTCCCAGTCATCATCATTATCCAGGAACAGCCCGTCACCATCTCCGTCCAGAGGAGGA
This sequence comes from Thermoplasmatota archaeon, assembly GCA_034723935.1. Classification (GTDB taxonomy): domain Archaea; phylum Thermoplasmatota; class Penumbrarchaeia; order Penumbrarchaeales; family Penumbrarchaeaceae; genus JAYEPK01. The sequence goes on along the minus strand of JAYEPK010000484.1, from coordinate 6 downwards.
TCGATC
>JAYEPK010000483.1:0-2057 GCA_034723935.1 Thermoplasmatota archaeon | reverse complement strand
CACCTGTGCAGGAAGCCGAGGTTCCGTTGGAGGAACAACCAGTGCCTGTACCTACGGAACCAGTGGTTGGGGAGCAAGTGCCACAACCGGAGAATATGGATCCTTCAATGCAGCCACCTGCACAGGATCCGATGTATCAGGACCCTGCTCAACAACTTTAGGACCTGATAGCTGATCTGTAAATTGGTTTGAAACGGGAGGTTCTCACGAACTTCCCTTTTTTTTTTAAAAAGAGATATTAGCGAGCTTTCAAATTACTTTCACAGTTTGATGGATGATATTTATATATCCTATGAACCTTTTTTGAAGTTGTAGACGGAGGTTAGAGGCGGATGGGAATACTCGACCGGATCCTGAAGGGCCTCAAAGGCCTGTTCAAGAAGAAGCAGCTAGCCATAGGGATCTACGGCCCGCCGAATGCGGGGAAGACGACCCTGGCCAACAGGATAACTCGTGACTGGACCGGAAAGCCTATGGGGAAGACCTCGGAGATCCCTCACGAGACAAGAAGGGCGAAGGAGCGTAAAGAGGTCGTTATAAAGGCAGCAGGGTCCAAGATAAGCTTTGACATAGTTGATACTCCTGGCATTGCAACCAAGATCGATTTTCACAACTTCGTAGAGGATTTTGATATGGGTGAGGAGAATGCCCGTTCGAGGGCCAAAGAAGCCACAGAAGGTGTCATAGAAGCGATAAAGTGGCTTGATAACGTAGAAGGTGTCCTTCTCGTTATGGACTCGGCAGAGGACCCTTTCAATCAAGTGAACGTGACCCTGCTTGGCAATCTGGAAGCCAGGAAGCTTCCGACCGTAATAGTTGCCAATAAGTTCGATCTAAAAGATGCTTCCCCTGCGACGATAAAGGAGGCATTTCCCCAGCACCCTACCATACCTATCTCTGCCTTGAAGGGATATGGTATGGACAATCTTTACAAGGCCATGGTGAAGTACTTCGGATGAGGTGTAGCTCCAGATGAAGAAAAAGGTGATAAAGGAACTGAACGAGGACAAGGGGGGTATCTCCATAGACCTGATTTCCACGGAGAGGTTGGAGGAGATGGGTGGCGACAAGGTCCCTTTCATTCTGGAACAGGTGAAAGGCGGGAAAGTGCTTGTACTGGAGAAGGGTCTGACATCTACCGAAGAACTGGAGTTGATAAGGGTAACCATGTCGGAGATAGATCAAGATTCTTTCATAGGTGTCGAGACCCCGGGATTCACGGGTAATGCTACAAAAAGGACATTTTTGCAGAGACTTCTGGGGAGAGCAGCTCCACCGAGGATGATGGTCGTGGGCCCGGCCCATCTCCTCAAGACCATAAAGAAGGACGGAAGGACCATAGAGGCCCTGATACTTACAAGGGACAGGAACTTCATGGGAGATGGTACACCTCTTCAGGAAGACCTGCTTTCCGAGGAATAACATTGCTAATATATCTCAATGTTCATTAACGCTCCATAGAAGGAAGCCCGAATGCCACATCAATGCCTGAACTGCGGACACATCATCGAGAGGGGGTCCAGGGAGATCCTCAAAGGGTGCAGCAACTGCGGGGGCAAGAAGTTCATGTTCGTTGATCAACCGATGCCAGAGGAGAAACGGAACGAGCTGAAGATGAAGGCAGACAGGGTCAGGGAGGAGATGCTGAAAAAAGCAGATGCCGAGCTGTTCCATGAGCTCAGGGATAGGGGTATCGGTCATATTGGTGGAAAGAAGATAGAGATGGACGAGAGCCTTGGCGAGGACTGGGTAAGGGTTAGGGAAGAGGGATCGGAAGGGAAGATAGAGATAAGTGAAGGAGAGGGGCGCTCCGGACTCGAAGTAGTTGAACATGGGGAGCACAGGTCAGCAAGGGACATGATAAGACAGTTCGACATGGAGCAGACAGGAAAGGAAAAGGTCCCGGATAAAAAGCCTTCAAAGAAGAAGAAGAAGGCTTCGAAGAAGAAGGGAACCAGGAAGAAACCAGCAAGGGCCGCCCCATCCCGGAAGAAGGATGACAAGGCTGTGATAAGCATAATCGAGCAGGGAGTCTATGAAATAGATGTGGAAAGGCT
>JAYEPK010000482.1:0-2060 GCA_034723935.1 Thermoplasmatota archaeon | reverse complement strand
GTCATCGGGTAGGATGATCGAGATCTCCTCCACGGATGAGAGGTTGAGCACACCTCCGGGGAAGAACTCCATTCCATCCATGTAAAGAGAAAGGTTCTCATCATCCAGAAAGTAGACCCAGATCCTAGCCCTGTCGGGGTATCCTCTCCTAATGGACATTCCCTGCCGAAGGGGGTCACGAAATGCTTTCGTGACCTGTAAGAGCGAATGAACGGTCACGTTGAACCTGATCCCGAAACCACGATCATCCACTCTTTTGGAGAGGTTTGCTTTCAATGGCATGGTCGTGTTCAGGGTGACGTTGAAGGTGTAATTGGTCCCTGCAACCGCTCCTGGTACTGCAACAGGTAATGGGATATCCTTCGGGAGGAACTGACCGATCGGTGAAATGACCTGGACATGGTATGCGAACCCGTGTCCCACCTCGAAGGCAGCCTTTCCCTCCGGATCCGTGTGGTTTGCAATGATGCCATATATCGACGGATCATTGATGGATGGCTGTGAATCCAGCTTGACCATTGCACCATCAACAGGTTTCCCATTTGCATCTCTGACATTGATGGTCACATTGGATATCTGTGTGTGTACGGAAGCGGCACTGAACTCGGAGGAGTCCGGATTGAAAGCTGCATGAACGGAAACACCTCCCGGTGCTCCCTCTGCGTATGTGTCGTCTATTACACCGTCGTATGCTCTCCAGACGTGCCATCCCCTGTCGTAGAACATGTTCCAGGCATGCATCATCTCGAAGCTGATCACGGTAACGCTTGGTATCAGTGCTATCTTTCCAACAGCTGTAAGGAGATAAGAATGCTCCCCGCACATACCGACATGCTGCTGGTAGGCTACTATCGGCTGGTCCGATCTCTTTTGGGGCATGCCGAAGACCATCGAATCCATCATCCATGTGGTCACCCCGCCTATCGCTCCATTTACCATGGGGTTATTGGTTGTCAGGTTCCACAATGTCGTCTGGTTCTTAAGATGGTCCTTCAGGTCAGGGAAACCCGGGTCTGAATTGTTGTAGAGATACTCTCTCCAGAACTCACCCTGATCCGGTTCGGTCTGAAGCTCCGAGGTAGTGTTGATGTAGTATGGATTTTCGAAGGATCCTCTTGGGAGCACGATATACCAGTAGTAGATATGCTCCGGAAGCGTGACGGTCCCGTTTGGAACATTGTAGATTATCGTGGAGTGACTGCCATCGCTTCCTACAGTATCCATAACGTTTGCATACTGCACCTCATCGGCAACCTCGTAGATCATCCTGACATTGTCCAGCAGTACCTGTGGGAACACATAGTAGCGGTTCAGGACCTGTTCCGGAAGGTAGGCGATGGAGAAGGCGATCTCATCTTTGTATCTGGCATCGATCGATCTGTTGGTCAGGAGATCGGCGAAGATATGCCCGTACATGTCCCATATCTCGTGGAACTTCCAGCTGAGAGTATCGTTCAGCCACCCGGGAGCCTCATCAATGGCGTCCCGGATGGTCTTGTTATGGTCGAAATAGGGATCGAAACCGCTCTTTTCGATATTGAACGAGGTATTCACGTCATCGAAACCGATCAGAAGGTCATTGGTACTGTTGAGAAATGATGACCCGGAAATATTTGCAACGGCTGTCCATTCGATCGTCCCATCCCTTGATGAGGATCGATCGATCATCGCCTCATCTGTCAAGGAGTTCCCTGCCCCTTCGACCCCCTGTCCGGCAAGGGGTTGACAGAGAGTGATAAGCAGTAATGCGGTGATCACAAGAGGGGCTGTTCCTTTCATCACGAGCTCTCCATGGATAAGGAACTAATTCCGGAAATGGATATAAAAACCCTTGGCGGGTGTTTTCCTATGTATTATCTTTTTCTTCGGGCCCCTCATCTTGCGTCGGATCAAGTTCATGTCTGCCGTGTCTCCTTTCCCTGATGTAAAGGGTCCCTGCAATAACAGATATCACAACGATCACCGCTACCAGGAATATGAAGTTCCTCTCGTAGAAGAATGTGGAAAGCGTCGGATCGGTCCTGAGCTCCAAATCAAGGACATACTCCGTTCCTTCCGCT
>JAYEPK010000481.1:0-9173 GCA_034723935.1 Thermoplasmatota archaeon | reverse complement strand
ATCACCGAGCTTCAGAGGTCCGAAGAGGGAGTGGGAACGGGTGTAGTCCACTTGTTCGAACTTCCTCTTGGCAGCTCTCTGTTGACCCTTGATGATGCTCATGAGATGAACATGGCACCGGCAGGTATCACTGACCTCGGCATGGATCTTTTGAACATCGGGGACCAGGACGGGAACGGCTATCCCGAGATACTGTTCTTCGGATGGAATGCTACCAACAAGCTGATGTTCATACGGGCCGATAATTCTCCATCCCCGTCCCGGTTGTGGATCGACAATCCGAAACGGCATGCCGTGGTATCCGGTGATGTGGAGATACGGGCCAGGATCTTTGATATTGATGGGGATGCCGGCCCCGAAAATATCAGGTTCTACCGGTCCAGCGACAACCGTTCATGGTCGCCGATAGGTGACGGCAGACCGGACAGGATAGAAGGAGATACTGCAATCAAGGATTGGCCCACGAGGTTATACGAGAACACGGGTTACTTCTTCAAGGTCCAGTCAACGGATGGGTTTGGACTTACAACCGTTCTCTACACGGATAGGGTAGATGTGATGAACCATGCTCCGCCCTTTGTCGATCTTGTATTCCCCCGGGACAATGCGGAGCTCAGGGGCATCGAGGATATCTCCGCTCGTATCACCCTTCCATCGGATGAAGAGCTGCAGCCTCCGGTCAGGTTCTTCTATTCCCGGGACAATTCCACGTGGACGGAGTTCGCCAACAGCAGTTCTCCATCGGGGGGAAGCGAGATCGATCATGTCGTTCATCTGGACACCGAGGACCTCGAGGACGGCCCCATCTGGTTCAGGGTGAATGCCACAACGCTATTCGGACTTGGAAGAGAGGACAGGAACTTGGAACCGGCGTTGATAAACAACTTCTATCCTCCACAGGTCAATCTCACGTTCCCGATCGCAAATACCACTATTGAAGGATTCGTCAATGTCACTGCGAACGTGTCCGACCCGGACGATGACCTCAAGGAACCGGTCACGTTCAATATCAAATCAACAGATGAGGGACTCTATGATCTCGTCGCGAACATGACAGCGATCGGCAATGGTACATATTTCTACAACTGGGATACAACCAGCGTGGTGAACGGATGGTATGATCTAATGGTCCTGGCCAAGGATACCACGTTCATGCAATCCACCGGTCTGCTCAACAGTTCCATCTACATCAGGAACAGATACTCTCCATCGGCCACGCTCATCAGACCGGAACCCGGAGATGTGCTTTCGGGTCTGAGCATTTTGAGGGCCACTGTAACCGACAAGGACCTCAACTTCAGGGTCCGGGACATAGTTTTTGAATACAGTAATGCCGGAGAGAATATATGGACCTCCATGGATAGACCGATATTGAAGGGTTCCAGTGCCGAGGTCACATGGGACACAACAGCTATCATGAACGGTCTGTATGATATTCGTGTCAGTGTAACGGACGATGATGATCTTACAAGTGTATCCCGTGTGGATGGTGTAAGGGTCAAGAACCCATTTGAACCGGTGATAATGCCTGATCTTCCCCGGTTCACAGATCCCATCTCCGGAGTTGTCAGGCTCTCTTTCAATGTCTCTGATGATGAACCACTACCACCGGGAAGCGTGAAGGTCGAGGTCAAGTACATTGGAACCTGGATAGAACTGGAAGGGCTTGTGAGAGCCACAACAGGCGGAACCTTCACTCCAGGTAGTAATATCTCCTATTATATCGACTGGGACACTGCAAAGATCGATGAGGTCGGTTCCAGGGTCTTTCCGGATGGGGTAGGATATGATGTCAGGATAACCGTGACCGATTCCGACAACCTGATCTCGGTCTTTGTACCAAGTTATTCCTACGAGGTCAAGAACAAGCAGGAGAGCACCGACGATGATGTTGACGGGAACGATTTCGGGCTTTCCGGATTTGCAATTGCCCTGATCGCCCTCGGAGCGATCCTTCTTCTGGTCTTCATATTCCTGTTCTTCATAATGAGGAGCGGAAGAAATAAGGAAAAGGATGTTCCGCTCTTTGATACCTCCAGGATGCAGAAGGAAAAACCAACCCCCCCTCCAGATGAGGAGGCGACGCCGGAGGCCGGGGATATGTATTCTCCGGGAGGTTGGGGAGCACCGGAGCCCGCACAGGCTGTACCTCTTGATGACACGATGTTCTCCGCCGGATCGGACATTGGAGACCTGGGATTGGATCTGGGTGTAACGGAAGAGAAGGACCTATCCGATATCAGTGATCCATTTTTCCCGAAGGAGAAAAAGGCGGTCAAGAGAACCGTTGCAAAACCCGTGATCGACCTTGAAGATGAGGTTGAGGTCGACCTGCCCGAAGGTGTGATGCCATCTGGATCGGAAGATGAGGTCGATGAATGGGACGATGAGGGGGACGAGTGGGAGGATGAAGATGACTGGGAAGAGCTCGAGGAGGACGACTGGGAGGAGCTCGAAGAGGATGGATCGGGAGATCCGTCTGACATTCAAGATGAAGACCTCGAAGATGATGAGGACGTTTTCATCGTCACGTGCAAATGCGGTGAGGAAATTGAGATCCCATCTGATTTCAAGGGCTCTAAGTTCCGTTGTCCCGAATGTGGAAAGAAGGGCAGGATCCCGGAAAGATGATCCTATGTGGTAGGATCGCAGGGGAATGTAAAACTCCTGTTCCAATCTTTGTTTTAATGCTCTACGTGATGTTTTCATCACACGAAAGCGGAGATCCCGCAGGAAGGTGTGATGAAGATGGAAGCAATGCATGGATACAGATTGGAGGTGCCGGCAGGATCCATTTATGCGCTCCTTGCAACGCTCGGCTTTATTTATTAGAACGGGAAATGATGAGAGGAGATGAATACATGAACAAAGAGGGGACAGGGAGCAAAAGGAGATATCTTGCAGCCTCCGCAGCTCTGGCTCTCTGTCTTCTCGCCATTTTTTCCTTTCAGGTCAGTGCACAGGAGTTCGTCGATAACGATCAGGACGGCATGGATGACATGTGGGAGGAGGAGAATGGTCTGAACTCTTCCGATCCATCGGATGCCGACGAGGACCCTGACCTAGACTCTCTTTCGAACCTTGAAGAATTCAACAACTCCACGGATCCCGGCTCCAACGATACGGATTCGGATGGTATGGATGACGGCTGGGAGGTCCGATACGGTCTGGATCCAAATGATGCGAATGATTCCGAAGAAGATCCGGACAGGGATGATTATTCCAACTTCGCTGAATATCATCTGGATTCAGATCCAAGCGATCGCAACGATCCGTACACAGGAGATGATGATGATGATAATATCGTAGATGAAGAGGAAGCTGGAACCAACTCGGCAGTTTGCGGACTGTTCTTCTTTTTCCTTGCAGGGATGATTTTCATCGGCATCGGTATCGGTGTCTATTCCAAGATAAGGAAGGATAGACTTCTGGACCACAAGACAAGGCAAAAGATAGTGGATTATCTGGGCGTTAATCCGGGAGCTTATTACTCTCAGATCAGGAAGGACCTGGACCTTGCCCATGGTGTCCTCACCCATCATATCAATATACTGGAACAGCAGGAGCTTCTTTTCTCCAAACAGGACCGCTCCTACAGGCGGTTCTACATGGACGGGATGTACAGAAAAGGGCCGCTGGTAATGGGCAAGCAGAAGACGGTGCTGGATACTGTAAGGAGATATCCGGGGAGCTCCCAGTCGGAAATCGGGAGGAAGCTGGGAATGGGACGTATGATCGTCAGCTACCATATCAACCAGCTCGACGAGCTTGGTCTTCTGGAAAAGAGGAAGAGCGGAAGGGAGAACCTGATATTTGCCTTGACAAGAGAAGAAGAGAAGATGCTGGGAGGGGGATCTTCCGAGGGAACTGCTCCGGAGATGGGTTTCGCAGAGAATTGAGACCGAAGATCATTTCGCCTAACTTGTTCATATACGCAGTACTGCGTATATCATGCCGTATCCGGGCGGATATGCGCATTATTGCATATATGCTGCATTTGTCAGTCGCGGCCATGCGATGTTGCCCCGAGTTCAAGTATGTTTCTGTTTGAGGGACAATGTTAGCCGAGTGAAGTGCAACGAACGAGCCGTATAGTCGTGTGTTATACGGCCCGAGCCGAAGGCGAGAGTGCAACGTGGTCCGTAGTTATCCGAAGGATGTTGAGGGGGTCCAACGCCTGGATAAGAATTTCGAGGCTTTTAGGATCTTCACGCCACCATACTGTTTGATCTTCAACAGGTGATTATCACCCGTTATGACAAAATCTGCTTTCCCTACTATTGCTGTTTCAAGGACCATGTTATCCTTCGGGTCATCGTCGACCACTTTGAGGAAACCTGAAATGAATACCAGATCTGACATCATGATCATGCTTTGAGTAAATGCTTTAAGTCTATCATCAGGGACTTTGAACTTTTCCCGAAGTACATTCTCAACCTCCCTGATGATAGGTTCGGAAGTTACTGATGTATGATCACTACATTTGCACTCTTCGAGCAATACCCTTTCGTTCCCATTCCAGAACAAGGCTGAGATTAGAACATTCGAATCCAGAACCAAACGCACCAAGGATCAACTCTCCTTGGACCGTATCTCTTTTATCGCTTTAAGTAAATCAGACTTTTTGATCTTTTTCTCCTTGGCGAAGTCACTTCCCCATTGAAGGAGGTCTTTGAAATCCTGGTCAGACGGGATATCGATCTTCTTCAAGACTATTGTTTCATTCTCGCCGTACATTGCAAAGAACTCACCAGTCTTTAGACCGAGTAATTCCCTGAGGTCTTTTGGGATCACTATCTGTCCTTTGGATGAAAGTCTTGTGAGCGTAACTTCGGACATATTATCATAATAAGTAAGACCGCCTTACTATTTCATCTTTTCTCGCTCTTGTGAGGAAAAACACGTTAGACCCTCGAAATTGTGAATAACTCCTATTAAGCGAAGGATACTTTTGGGAAACCGGAGCTTAATGGAGTTATCTCGAAATTGTCCAGAACCTTCTGATCTTGGATCCTACGGTCCGATCTCCCAAGCTATTGTTGATCGATACCTTCGTTGCACTGCCGTCCTCATCGTGTGTTCATGAACATTCATTTCAGGAATTTTATTTGAAAAACTTACATATCTTGTAACCGTTCACCTCTGAATATGGAGGCTGTACTCTACCTTCTCCTCCTTCTGATATCAGCCATCTTCTTCGGAAAGGTCATGGAGAAGTTCGGCCAGCCCACCATCGTGGGCAACATCATAGGAGGTCTGTTCGCCGGTCCTTTCTTCCTGTGGATCCTTTCCATTTTCGATGATCATCTCAGCATGGGTTCTGTTTCGGATATGATTACTTTCCTGTCCCCGGAAACAGCACAACTTGAGGTATTCTTCATAATCGACCTATCGGTGATAATGTTGATGTTCGCCTCCGGGATGGAGACCAGGATAAAGGATTTCATCGCTTCTTTCAGGACGGGAATACTGACAGCTGCCTTGGGGATCGTCGTGCCTTTCGGATTTGGATTTCTGGGAACATATCTGTATCTTGGAGATGTCCTGATGTCCTTCTACGTCGGAGCGGCACTCTCGATCACCGCGGTCGCTCTCTCCATAGCTACCCTCATTCAGATCGATGGGATCAGGACCCGGTTCGGCATGACGATAATCAATGCGGCAATAGTCGATGATATCATCGGGATAATCATCCTTTCCGTTATTCTCACCTTCTCATCCACAGGCAAGCTCCCGAGTGCCGCATCCATCGGGATAACTGTCGCGTTATCTCTCATATTCGTTCTGGCATCGATCTTCCTCGTTCCGAAGCTCCTGAAGAAGGTCTACGGGAATCTCAAAGATATGAGGACGACCGAGAAGGTCGGGCTTGGTGTACTTATGGCGGGACTCTTTTCCGTTATCGCTCATGTGATGGGACTTCATCTGATGATCGGAGCCTTCCTGGGTGGTATGGCCATCAGGGACTCGCTGACAAAGAACACGATGCAGTCGCTCAGCCGGTGGTCCTTTGGTTTCTTTGCCCCTGTATTCTTTGCATGGGTCGGTTTCTCGGTGACACTCTCCGGGCTGGCCTTTTCACCACTTGTTCCGCTGCTTATACTGCTCGGTTTTTCAGGGAAGCTCCTGGGAGCCGGTATCGGTGCAAAACTATCTGGTCTCACATGGGCAGAATCCATTCTTGTCGGGATAGGTATGAACGGAAAAGCTGCGGTAGAACTGATACTTGCTTCGGTTGCGCTTCAGGCCGGGATAATCGAGAGGGATCTTTTCTCAGCAATTGTGATCTTCGCGGCCTTCATGGCAGTATCCACCCCGATAATGTTGAAGATGGCCTGCAGGAAGTTCACTCAGAAAGGTTGGATAGAGGACATGTACTAGGAATCGTAAGTTATATACCCTAGTTGTTTTTAGCTCCCCTCCCATGTTCAATTTTCTGTACCTTATCCTGCTGCTCATCGCAGCGCTTTTTTTCGGGAAGGTTGCAGAGAAATTCAAGCTCCCGACGATCGTTGGGAACATCTTCGGCGGCCTCATGTTCGGCCCGATGTTCATAATAATCCTGAAGACGGTCAATACCCAGTTATCCATCACAACGTTCCAGCCTGTCATCGCTGATCTTTCCCCCGAAAAGGTTGGAGTTACGACAGGGTTCCTGATGGAATTCGCCATAGTCATGTTGATGTTCTCATCGGGGATGGAGACCAGGATAAAGGATTTCCTGGCGTCGTTCAAGACAGGGATAATCACAGCATCCTTCGGGGTTGTTGTTCCTTTTGTGTTTGGATTTGTTGGTACCTATCTCTACCTGGGAGATACCATTATAGCCCTGTATGTTGGCGGGGCTCTCTCAATAACTGCAGTGGCCCTTTCAATTGCCACCTTGATCCAGATCGATGGAATTCGAACTCGTTTCGGCATGACGATCATCAATGCAGCAATAGTCGATGATATCATCGGGATAGTGATCCTTTCGGTCCTGCTTTCGATATCGGCCACCGGCCATCTGCCGAGTGCCTTTTCCGTCGGCGGTTCTGTGGTACTCGCCGTTCTATTCGTTGTCATTGCAATATTCATAATACCGAAGATAATGAAGAAAATGTTCAAGGGCCTTCGCGATATTCGTGTCACAGAGGGGGTGGGGCTTTCGATATTGATGGCGGGCCTGTTCGGAGTGATGGCACATTTGATGGGACTTCATCTGATGATAGGTGCGTTCCTCGGAGGAATGGCCATCAGGGAATCCCTGACCAAGAGGATACAGCAAGCGCTTGGAAGGTGGTCCTTCGGCTTCTTCGCTCCGATCTTCTTTGCATGGGTTGGTTTCTCGGTTACCTTCTCCGGAGTCGCAATCTCACCTCTGGTCCCACTGCTTGTCGTTCTCGGACTGGCAGGCAAGGTCCTTGGAGCAGGCCTGGGCGCCAGGATATCCGGTCTCAACTGGTATGAATCACTGCTTGTGGGAATTGGAATGAACGGGAGAGCAGCGGTGGACCTGATACTTGCATCGGTTGCCCTGAGCAGCGGGATCATAGGTAGGGACCTGTACTCTGCAGTGGTCTTCAATGCAGTTATCATGGCACTTATAACTCCTATTCTCCTCAAAGTGCTCTCGAAGAGGTTCAGGGAGAAGGGAAAGATCGATTGGGATATATGTTGATGAACTTGTTTACGTTCTGTAAACCGATTTTTCATGACATGTAAACATCACGAACCAGATCACAAGGGATACACCAGAGTAAAGAGCTCCTCAGGCCTCGGTCGAGGTGAACTCCACTGGTGTCTCCTCGGACCTGAGATCCGTATTGTACATGTCCCAGACGGCAACATCCTGAACCGTTCCCTTTATGACCATATCTGCCCTCAACCTGTATTCGAAGCTCACGGATGCTCCCCTGTCCAAGCTCTCGATGTAGACAATGCACTGCCTTCCCGATATCTCGTAGAAGTCGATGATGCCATTCTCGTCAAGGGAAGCGAAATCGGATGATATGAAGGAGAATCCGACCGGAGTCCTCAGATCGATCAGGACCATCCTTACCTGAGCGGCATCTCCATTGTAGACGAGTTCGATAGAGGCGGTAATGGTATCGCTGACCTTTATGTTCGTTGTATCATATCTGACATCGAACTGTAGCTCCTGAGGCTCATCTTCCCCGATGATCTCCCAGGGGATGTACTGTTCCAGGAAGATCTGGTACATCACATCGCCCGATCCCTTTGAGTCCAGAACGATGTCCATATCATCATCAAGATGTCCTCTGAGATCAACAAGGAAGGTCATATCTCTGTTCTCGGTGTCGATATGGACGATCTCAACATCCTCTTCGTTCACGGATATCTCGATATCGACGCTCTCCATCGGAAGATTGCCCGAGGATCTCAATGCCTGGAAAGCGACCACCGTATCCTGGGTTGAGGAGAAACCTCCAAGGTTTGATCTGTGGTTCAGCAGATAGGCAACCGCACCTTGAGTGAGCGATGAGTAACCTCCCTTGGCCTCGAGCGCCATTATGGCGTAACCGGTACACTCGATATCCTTTCCGTTCGCATGTCTTCCATGGTAGCCCCCCTCGCTGTTCGATATCATGTTGTTGCTGGTAGACCAGTAGGTGTCACCATTTTCGTCCTCGACGGCCAGTTCTGATATTCTCGTTGCAAGATCGTTCCTGAGGGCCATATCTCCATTCCCGAGCTCCATGGCAATAAGAGAGAGGGATAGGGTGTATGGATCATCCCAGTTATCTCCAGTTCTGATATTGTTCAAGATGTATTCCATTGCATTCTCTATGATATGGTCACGGGAATACCCGGAATAGAGGAGAGCTCTTGTGATGTATGCTGTAGTAGAGACTTTCTTGGACTGCAGGATGGGGTTCGTGGTCTCGTAGAGGCCCCAATCAGGGAACTTGAAACTTCCGTCGCTATCCTGCTGGTGCGTCAGCCAGAGCTGCATGTCGGATATTATGAGCGGGTCGACAGTGAAACCCGCATTGACTGCATCCTGGAACGTCAGGAGGCCCCATGAGGTAAGCCACGGATGGACATCCTGATCTCCGGGGAACCAGACGATACCCCGACCGGGATCGTTCTTGCCCTCCATGAGATACTGGAGCTCGTGCTGTATCCCCTGAATGCACATCTGCTCGTACTCCAGAAGGTCCTCTGCTTTC
>JAYEPK010000480.1:0-9206 GCA_034723935.1 Thermoplasmatota archaeon | reverse complement strand
TGCCGAGATCATCATAGAGTGTTACGTGGATGGTGATCGCACCCTCCGGAAGCGGCATACCGATCTGATCGTGGGTTCCCTTCCATTCACGAGCATGGGTTCCGGGCGGGGTGGGGTGATACAGCTCCATCGGTGTGATCCCTCCTCCGCTGTCGAATATCTCAACAAGGACATGGTCTGCGCTTTCATCCTCGGTCCAAACGGTAACATTGAAATTATCGCTGAACCACGGTGGATCACCTGCCGGGTCCGTCTCGATAACGAAGTCCGGAGCTGTTCGGTCGATCTCCACATCGAAATTAACGTAGTTCGATCTTCTTCCGTATTCATCGGTCACCGAGATATTGAACGATATTATCCCCTCTGGCATTTCGCTGAGGTTCAGCTCAAGGTCGTAGATGATGATGTCGTCCATGCTTTTGTTCACGTTTGGGTCGATAGTATAGACCTTCTTTCCCTTCAGGGGTATCTCGTAAGTGACATCGAAGAAGGAATCCACATGCCAGGTATCGTTCACTGCTACCCTGGCTGTTTGGTTCTGGTTTGCCCTTGGAGGGGGTAGAGGGTCCATAAGTTCAAGTTTAGGAGGTGCCGGGTCCCAGAGGATATCGTCCTGGAACCAGGGCCACGGGTCAAAATCATCATAGACCGCTCTCCAGAGGACATTGCTGTATTCTCCATCCGGATCAAGGTCGGGAAGATGGGTCCATTCTCCCAGTGGAACGGTAATGACACCGGTCGAATTGTTTTGTCCCTCGAACCTGATCTCTCCGCGACCCGAACCTGGCTCGATCCCTGCCGGGACCTCGATGGGTTCAATTCTGAACTCTGTTCCCGGGTTGAGCAGAAGCCAGCTTCCGGACAGGTTATCGTACCTGACAGGTGCTGGATCCCACATGATGTCCGGTCTGTCAAAGTCCCTCCATATCGTGAAGTTCCATGGATCGGTCCACGGCGCTTCGAAACCATCATCGAGTATGTACCTCAGTTTCCACCACCATGTCCCGTTCTCGATCTCCTCCGGAATGGGCCATGAAGTTGTATTCCAGGGTAGTGTCCAGTTGAACCATGGATGGCCGAAGGTTGATGTATTGTCGATCCATATCTCGATCTCCAGCTCCCGTGAGAGGTTCTCTAGGATCCACTCTAAATAATGCGGAACCGGATCCCACATGATGTGATCGTTGTTCCCTGGGCCCATGGGAGTGATACAGGGGGCCTGTTTCATGGTGACGTTGAACTCCTCGAAGTAGTAGTTGGAACCGTTCAGCCTCGTCTTGATAATGATCACCTGCTCAAATCCCTCCGGGATGTAAACGATGCCGTCGTCACCTTTTTCCAAAGTGATACTCTCGTATTCTCTGGACCCGTCCTCCTTGATCCTCACCACTGTCAACTGCCATCTGGACCTGTTCGTCTTCGGTTCAAATGAGACAAGTCCCGAGCTGCCGTTCATATTGTATCGGTTCACCCTTGATCCGTACTGCTCGACCCTTTCATTGTCGGTCACCGGATCGTAGCCGTTGAACGTGTTATTGTTATCCATGGAAGTGTTCTGGAACTTCGGGTCATCCTTGTACTGGGGAAAGCGGTTCTCCAGTCTGTACAAGTTGAACTCTCTCAGGAGGTCCTCGAACTTCTCTCCGGTGGCCTCCTCTATCGCCTTGATGCCGGTTGTATCGTTCGCGGTTCCGGGCTTGTTGACGACCGCATCGTATATCTTGGCGATGATGCCGATATCGAACTTGTCCATGAGGAACTTCATGAACAGGTAAGAACCGGCATAGTAGTGTCCTGCATGGACATAGGACCTGTTGTATCCTCCCGGCCAATCGCTGAATATATCATACCAGGATAGATGGTAGTAGTCATAGATATTGAGGCTGCCGGCACTGTCCAGTTCGTTTTCCACTTCCTGCCAGGTCTTGTTGAAGTTCTTCATCGTCGAGTACCTTCCTATGAACTCGGCCGTTCCCTCGTCGATGAAGTTGCTCGTCCACGGATTGATATGTGTGCTCCCGTCATCCCTCTTTGCGAACTGGAAATTGTGTGTCATCTCGTGTTCAACGGTCTGTTTGGAGGCTACCTTGTTGGTTCCGATGTCCACCTCGATCTCTCCGTTAGAGTTGCACGCTCCCGAATAGGACCCGTTGGCCGTTACGGTGATCTTGATGAATGGTTTCCCACTGCTGTCCGTACCCGAGGCTATGGCATCGCCGAACCCCATCTTCTTGAGAAGGTTGTATGTGAAGTTCAGGTATTCCTCGATATCCTTGATCATCGTCTCGTTTATGGAGTGTCCCTGTGGGATACCAACCGATACATTGATGTCAAGATAGCGCCAGTCCTCTCCTATTTCGTCAATCTCTATCTTCTCTGACCTGCCGTTGATCAGGAAAACGTTCCAGTCGTCATCAGGGCTGAGGTCGATCTTCACGATGTTGAAGGTCCCGGGGGATGCCGGACCCACTGTCCAGTATGAATGCTCGTCATCATCCGTTCCCTGAATGGATATTGACTCGTTGGTCGAGGGCGGATCTACATAGATGCTCTTCAACCACCCGTCCCTCGAGGTGTCTCCATTTCCTTCTCCCCATCCGATGAAGTCTATCAGGTTATCACTGCTGTCGAAGAGGGCCAGCTCATCTCCGTCATCGGCGAGGACATCCCCACCGAGACCGAGATATACGGTTGCGGATCCATCGGATGCATCCAGATCGTCGGTTCCATTTCCCGTGTGGAAGGTTATGAAATCATACCCATCGAGACCGGTGACCGTGGGTATGTCGGTAAGAGGTTCGTCAAAAGATGTGAACTGCCATCCTTCCGCGGGTCCGGGGGTCCCTCCTCTGATATAGACCTCGAACCATTCACCGGAAGGCATTACCTCGGATATGCATGCATGAAGAGGTTCCAGGGATCTCATATTGTTGCCAAGGTTATCGTAGGGATCAATGATATCATCTTCTTTCTCTTCCGTATCCTCCTTCTGGAGCATCAATATGACCCCTATACCCAGGGCGGAAATTATCATCAGGGCAACGATCCCGATCGTTATCATCTTCTTGAGTGGATCATCTTCCTTCGGGGAGCTGGAAAGCTCTTCCTCATCATCGAATTCTTCATCGTCCTCGTCTTCTTCGTCCTCATCATACTCCTCTTCCTCATCCTCCTCGTCGAACTCTTCATCGTCCTCAAGGTCCTCGTCTTCATCGTCCTCGAAGTCCTCATCTTCGAGATCCTCGTTATCGTCTTCCTCATATTCTTCTTCGAGTTCTTCTTCCTCTTCCGGATCGATCTTTTTCTTTCTGGAACCTTTATCTGTTCTCTTTGCCATTTAAATGCCTCCATCCGTCCCCGGCACATCAATTGAACAAAATCATCTATATATAACGATTGACCCAATAAATACCGTTATTTGTAATAATGCCAGGGTGAAATTTCAATTCTTGTCAACAGGGGGGTTCACATCCTTCTTCACGATGACCCAGAGAGCGCAGAGTCCGAAGATCAGGCCTCCGGAACCGAAGATCATCCAGAATATGATCCTGTTCCAGGTGTTGTCCGGTCCATCCTCCGCTCCAGGCGGAGCTTTCATGGAAACCTCGAACTCCATCGTGACATCTGCTCCATACGGGTCGCTGACCTTTACGGTAACAAATTTATTTCCAGGGTAAACATACCAGTTGAAATATCTACCCGTGGTCACAGGTTCATCTTCAGGTTCAACGGGTCTATTTCCAACGAACCATTCCACGGTGAGCTCATCATCATCAACGTCTTCGACCTCGACCGACATGTTCAGAGGATTTACTGCTCCGGTGAGATTATCCGGTCCGATCACCCCGGTTATTATCGGAGCATCGTTGACGGGGAGAACATTTACATCGACGATGATGGTCTTTGTACCATTGGAGATGGAGATCGAAGAAACACCATTCCAGTTATCATCCGATGTGATGTTCAGCTTTCCATCTCTTTGATGATACACTTGGAGCCCGTCATCGGAAGTGATGGTAAGGTTCCCGGGCACATCATCCGGAAAGATCTCCGCCGCATCATAAATGGCAAAGGTATCCTCCTCGAAGGAAACGGAAAGCTCACCTCCTGCCTTTCCTGCAAGAAGAACGAGCAGGACCATTATCAGATACCGGTTCCTCATGATGGTCGATCGACATAGGGATATTAAACGGTTTCAGCCGATCGAAGCACAAATAAGAAATATTGGGGGATTTGATCAGATCATCATGAGAGGCATATTCATAGGACGCTTCCAACCGCTTCACAAGGGGCATGTTTCGATCATCGAAGCAGCTCTTCAAGAGGTGGATGAGCTTGTGATCGGCATAGGTTCCGCGGAACTTTCCTTCACACCAAAGGACCCTTTCACGGCCGGAGAGCGTATGGAGATGCTTATGGCCCTGGTAAAGGAGAGGGTGTGGCAGGACCGGATAGTGATGATACCCATACGTGATGTGAACCGATATTCCATCTGGGTATCTCATGTGGCATCTCTCTGTCCGGGGATCGATGTTGTCTTTTCCAACAATCCTCTGACGGTCAGGCTCTTTGAAGAGGCAGGTTACGAGGTAAGGTCCACGAAACTCGTGGAACGGGATAACTATGCGGGTATCAGGGTCAGGGAGAGGATAAGAGATGAAGAAAGCTGGGAGGAGCTCCTCCCCGGACCGGTCAAGAAGGTGTTGGAAGATCTGGGAGGGGTCCGGAGAATAAAGGAGCTTATGACCCGAGGGGACGCTCCATGACGCAGTTCAGCTGGGAACAACTGGTTCGTTTATCCGTGGACAGGGGTCTGTGGATCTCGACGGCCGAATCATGTACCGGAGGATACATTTCATCAAGGATAACGGATGTTCCCGGAGCTTCCGAATGTTTCAAGGGAGCGATCATTTCATATTCGAACGAGGTCAAGGCCGATGTTCTCGGTGTGAGCCCTGAAACTCTGAGAGAATACGGGTCTGTCAGCAGGGAAACAGCTCTGGAGATGTCCCTTGGAGCCCTGAAGGAGCTGGATTGTGATCTTTCGGCCGGAGTGACCGGGATTGCTGGTCCATCCGGCGGAAGCGATGAGAAACCGGTCGGGACCGTTCACATCTCTGTTTGCAAGAAGAGCGGATACGAAAGGAGCGAGAGTTTCATTTTCAATGGTCTTTCAAGGGTAGAGTTCAAGAAAGAGGTTTCGAAGAAAGCACTCGATATGTTGATGTTGGCCGCTCTGGAAGGCAGATAATATATTTTAGCTATGAACCGATACAAGGTCCGTGATGTTCATGGAACCTGTCTGCGCTCTGGATTACCGATACGGAAGAAAAGAGATGAAGGAGCTGATGTCCTATCAGGCGAGGGTGATGAGATGCCTTCAGGTAGAAGCTGCTCTGGCCAGGGCACATGCCGAGGTCGGCAACATTCCCAGGGAAGCTGCTGACGAGATCTCCAGGAAGGCGAACCTGGACCATGTGACGCTTGAGCGTGTCGAGGAGATAGAATCGGAGATCAGTCATGATATCATGGCCATTGTGAATGCTCTGACCGAACAGTGTGACGGAAAGGCCGGAAGGTATGTACATCTGGGCGCGACCTCTTATGATATCGTCGATACCGCCCTGGCACTGCAGATGAAAGACGCTCTGGACCTGATAGATACCGATTTACACGGTATCGAAGAGGCTCTGATGGAGAAGGCCGGAGAGAACAGGGACCTTGTCATGCTCGGAAGGACCCACGGACAGTATGCAGTACCGATCACTCTGGGATTGAAGATGTCCGTATGGCTTGCGGAGTTCCACAGGCACAGGGAAAGGCTCAGAGGGTCAAGGTCAAGGGTTCTCGTCGGTAAGATGTCCGGCGCTGTGGGGACCGGAGCGGCACTTGGAGGTTCCGCTTTCAGGATAGAGGAGCTGGTGATGAAAGGGTTGGGTATCGGAAAAGAAGAGGCTGCAACCCAGATAGTCCAGAGGGATCGGATGACAGAGATGTTCTCGCATCTTTGCAATATCTCCGTAACGGTGGAGAAGATAGCCACGGAGATCAGGAACCTTCAAAGATCGGAGATAGGAGAGCTTGCGGAACCCTTCGATGAGAAGAAGCAGGTGGGGTCCTCGACCATGTCCCACAAGAGGAATCCGATAATCTGCGAGAACGTTACCGGACTTGCAAGGACCATCAGAGGATTCCTGATACCGGCGTTCGAGAACGGTGTTCAGTGGAACGAGAGGGATCTTGCAAATTCATCCTCTGAACGTTTCATCTTACCCCATATGATGGTCCTGACCGATGAGATCCTGATCAAGATCACCCAGGTGATCAGGGGACTTGTGGTGAACAAGGATCGGATAGGGAAGAACATTGCAGCCGCCGGTGATGTCATAATGGCGGAATCCATGATAATGGCCCTTGTGGAGAAGGGAATGGGTAGACAGGAAGCCCATGAAGCGACCAGGAAGGCCGCGATGAGATATTACTCTGGAACACCATACCGGACAGCCCTGTTCGAGGACAGCAAGATCTCTGATATGCTCTCGATCAAGGAGCTTGAGAAAGCACTCGATCCCGCAAGCTATGTGGGTGTGGCCGGGGAAAGGGTGGACAGGGTCATAGAGATGGTGAGATCATCACCAGAGTGATGTGGGCAGTTCAATTTCTATTGAGGTCCATCCATCGGATCCGCGTTCATATCTGCCGTCAGGTTCGGGGTAGGAGAACAGATTGATCCCTTGTTCGGATCTGAGGCCTTGATCATCATTGATATGTGAGGAATGTGTTACGAACATCAGATCCGCGGATCCCTGGTCAAGCGGAACGGATGTTACCCACGAAGGAACCGTTTCGATCATGATCACATCGATTCTTCCATAAGGCATGGACCTGTCCTGAACATCCATGGTCGTTGCTCCCCAGATAGTATCCCTCACAAGCTCTCCAAGGGAACCGGTGGATACCAGATGGTCAAGGCATCCCATGTCGGAGACCTTTATGAGAAGGTCCCTCGCGATCGGATGGGTCCTGTCCATTCCATCGGATCGGGCGGAGATGCCGAACCAGAGCCCCCGTCCAACCGCAAAGGCCCCCATCTCGTAGAGGTGTGTTGTGGATGTTGTCTCGCCGATCGTTCCAGGGTCATCGAGCATCCCCCAGGCCTCACTGACAATCCGTTCCATGTCATTGTCGTTCTCACCTGCGATCAGGAACGACATTGACAGGGAGTTCTCCATTGTGGATGTGTCCATTTCCACGTAGGGTCCGGCCGTGGTCCAAGTCCTGATATCGTATGACGGACCTCTGGCGATCCATCCTGATCGAATGATCAGTTCCTTGATATCATCCGAAGGCTCATCCGGATCCAGCGGTCCGTCATCAACATAGTATTCGTCCAGCACTCCTTTGATGGAGAACTCACCCGTCGTTGGATAGATGTCGACCCTGATCCCTGAGGAGGTCTCCAGGCCCGCCTCGATGTATCTCGTTCCGGATATCACTCCGAAGATGGAGACCCGGATCTGTCCTCCAGGCAAACCGGAAACAAGGTCCAACCGGTCCTTGATGCTCGAGTAGGTGAATGTGATCATATGCCCGTCCGTTCTGACCGTTCCAAGGTCTTCCACCTGAACCTCTGTCGCTTTGATATGATTCATCCAGAAGTAGTCAAGGTTGGTCCAGATGAGGTTGTCCTGCGACCATGTCAGGAGCTGTTTTCCCAGCGTCATGGTCTGTGTCTGGAAAACCTTTCTCATGTTGAGTGTGTCCATTATCCCCATGCCGATGTTCCATTCCATGGACCTGAGCTGGGATGTGAGGAGCTCAAAACCCGGGCGCAGCTCTTTGAAGACCTTGGATTCGAAGATCTCGGTCGCATTTGCTTCCTCTGAAATGGACCACCCGGTCATAAGATCGCTCCAGTACATCCTTCCGCTGTTTATGTTCTCGAACTGGAAACCGTCATTGCTTGGACGCTTGTCGAACCATGTGTGGATCCGCACAGGTATATCAAAGGATATGGTCTTCCGGAGGTTCCCTTCGTTCAGGACATTTCCACCGTATCCCTCACAGCTGGCAGTAAGTTCCATATCACCTGTGATCTCGAGGTCCCACTGGAGCCTGTAATCGTGTCCGGGCGGTTTTGCGGGGGGTGGTATCGCTCCGCACCTTGTACCGAGACCGCCGAAGGCGAAAAGATCGGATGGCTTGAGGTTCTCCGGGTCAGCATCGGTGAACCAGGCTTTCGGTGAATCGAGTCCCTTGACGAACAGGTCCCTGCCAATGATCATGTACTGCGAATCTATCACGGGTTCGAACCTGAGCGTGGACTGGTTATCGTCGATGTCATATCTGTCTCTGGGGGATACCTGCATGCCATCCGGGTCCGGGAAGGAAGTGTGATGCTTTAATGCATAGGGATCGTTGTGATCGGAGAGCTCCCTGTTGCTCAGCAGGTCCTTGTCCTCCAGAGGGGATCTCATATCAAGCATGTTCAGATCATCCACATTTCCCCACCTTTCAAGGTAAAGGTACCTGGCGAACATATCGGCAGGATCACCGTGGCCGGATCCGAGGGCCGATGATATTAGATCCGGGAGATACCTCCTGATCGGAGTGTTCGCCACTCTCCATATCTCTCTGTAGTTGTCCTTCTCTGCTTCTCCCCACATCCTGAGGCCCGTGGGATTTGTTTCGGGAAGGATAGTTACATCGAGGAAGAAAGCATCGATGTCGTTTGCAAGTTCCTCCGGTATATACCCGGTCCATCTGGATATCCTGAGGGCGAGGGCAATGTTGAATGCAATAATCGATGAACCCTGGATCATTTATCAAACTTCTGCTTATTGCCAAGCGACTGCTTATCAGGACACCTTTGGTTGAACGATTCACTATAACAAGGGCTTCAAGCTGACAACAAAGGGAGCGTACAAAACGATTATGAAGATAAATATACACAATCCGATACAAAGCCAAGAGGCTGTATTGGGCAGCTTAAGCCCGGGACGTTATAGCGTAATCTAAAATTACTGTGTGAGTGTTTATGGCAAACAGGGGTGCTTTTTGAATAATGGCAGGTTGAGCAAAGGTTGGGGGGGTCATTCTCTATAGGGTCGTCTGATAGCGGTTATCCGGCCACCATCACACGGCTGAGAGTTAGGTCTCTCTCCGATTTAATTGGTTTTCAGCCCATTGTCCTCTACCAATTGTCA
>JAYEPK010000479.1:0-2072 GCA_034723935.1 Thermoplasmatota archaeon | reverse complement strand
TGGCTTCATCGAACCGTCCTGCTCTCATGTAATGCTCTCCAAGGAATAACTTCCCTCTTCCCAGATCATATACTATACCAAGAGATTCCAGTATTGAGATCGATCTAACAAGTAGAGTCTCCGCTTCCTCGTATTGGTTCGAGTGCGATTTAATATTGCCGAGGTATAGGTGTGCGATGGCTAGACCGACCTTGTCATCCTTTTCTTTGATATGTTCGACCACAGAATCGAAAACCTTCTCAGCTTCGTCGGGCTTTCCTATAAGACCCAGCAAGTTGATCCGGTTGATATGAGGCCACCAGTAATCATGTCTTCCCTTCTCCTTGGCCTTTTCAATGGAGGTTGCAAAATTCTTTTCAGCCTCCTCGAATTCCTCCAACTGGATCTGCACGTTTCCAAGGTTACTGTATCCTCTTGATGCCTCGATGTAATTATCTGTGCTCTCCAGGTGCTTGATACCTCTGTTATAGTAATCTATAGCCTTGTTGCTGTCTCCTCGATGATTGAACACATTCCCGATATTCAAATAGAGATTTCCAATGGTGTCCCGGTTGTTTGCTATCTTGGCATACTGCAGGGCTTTGGAATACATCTCAAGGGATTTCGGATAATCACCCCTTCTCCAATTTATGTAACCTATCCCCATATATGATATTGCCATGGCCTCCGAGAATCCTCTGTCCTGAGGGGTGTTGATGATCTCACTGAATATATTGAATGCCTTCTCATAATCCCCCATTTTTCTATGGACCTCTGCAATGTTGACCTTGGCGTTGGTCGCGTCCAGAGGTCTTCTCAGTACGGTTGCCAGGTTCTTGGACCTCTCGGAGAATTCAAGCGACCTCTCCCAGTCTCCTATCAACATGCACAGGTTCGAGATCTCTAGAATTACCTTCATGTTCTGTTCTTTTATCGCATCGGATTGTGGGAGCCTCTCTATACACTCCAAAGCCATATGCAGGTATTTAAGTGCGTTTCTCGGGGATGTCTGCTGGTAATGGGATGATGCCTTTGTAAGATATTTCAGGGAACTGTCGAAATCTTTTCCTCTGAAGTAGTGAAGACCAATGTTGCCCCATTGGGATGCTATCTGGGAATACTTGTTCTCCAGGACATTTCCCATTTTCATGTGAAGGAACCGTCTGCGAGAGTGGTTCAATTCGGTATATATGACCTCCTGAATCACCGGATTGTCGAACTCATAGGTTTCCTCATCATCAAGTTCCTTCAGGAACTTGGCCTGAACAAGTTCTTCCAATGCTTCGAGGATCTGTTCATCGGTTAGCTCCAGGGCTTCCCTGATTATGTCATAGGAGATCTTTGGCCCGGATACGGAAGCCAATCGTATAACGCCAAGTGAATGGTTCTTCAACCAATGGATTCTTCTCAGGATCACATCTTTCAGAGTGGTTGGAAGCGATATCGTTTCAGGATTGATCGTATCGATCCACTCAGGTTCGTTAGGGTTGATCACACCCCTCTCGAGAAGCGAGTAGATGACCTCTTCCACGAAGAATGGATTTCCATTTGTTCTCTTGAATATCAGGTCGCTGAATGAGAAGGGTACCTTGTTGATCTCGAGGATATTCCTTATCAGGGTATCGGTCTCATTCTGTGTGAACCTTGTGAGGTCAACTGGAACAAAGAGTCTTTCCCTTGCCAACCTTTTTAGCGGTTCTGCAAGAGGATGGGTATTATCATCACTGCAGAAAAGGTCCTCGGGGCGGTAGGTGCATATGATCATGATCTTCTGATCTACGATCTTATGTGCAAGGAACTGGAGTAGTTTCACTGAGGGTGGGTCTGCCCAGTGAATATCATCTATGAACAGACATAGTGTCTCCTCTTCGGCAAGATCAAAAATGAACTGTGAGAGCTTGTCAAACTCCAGGAGTCCCTCTACAACCAGCTCATCTTCCTCGTCTTTAATCTCTTCTTCGACATCTATTTCAGCAGGGATCAAAGACATCGGGACGAATTCTTGATCATTGATCAGATCAAGTGGTTCCCTGTTCCGATCAGTAGCTATGTTCCTTGAAGAAAAATGAGATCACTTCTCCTTTTTCTTCAAG
>JAYEPK010000478.1:0-9213 GCA_034723935.1 Thermoplasmatota archaeon | reverse complement strand
CGATAGAACTTGTTCGCTTTTAAAAGGGACAATCCAAGAGCCTTTCTATCAAATGAAAACCTCAAAAGTGAAGTCTGGATCATAATGATGTAAGGCTGTCAACCGATATAAATATATGACTGGACAGCATTAAGCTATATGGTGCATATGACTATCTTCAACAAGAACAAAAAGAAGGGCAAGGGAAACATTCCGATCAACAGATCATTGGCAAAAAGAACAGAAAATGGACAGGTTATTCAGGATCTGCCTACAGTGAATTTCAAAGGAAAGAGAGTTTCACTATTCACTGTAATCTCACCAAACATATGTCCAAGTTGTGGCAGCATCTTGAATGTTCATCAGAATTATAAGAGATACATAATATCCAGCTATGGCATAATCGAATGCAAAACAAAATATTGGGATTGTTCAAATGAGGAATGTCACTCACATGCAAACGATGTAATTGTTGGGGTTACTGGCTCTGCCAATTACAGCGATGAATACCTGGAAAAACAAAAATATGTCCGATATGATGGTAAGTGTTCCCTTTGGAACAGCCGTAGTGTGGGTGAGGTCTATACAGCAGGATTAACAGATATCTCGGGAAGAGCACCCTGTCCAACTACATTATGGAAATATGAACAGAATGAGGGTAAAAGGTCATACCAGGAATTATTGGATCAGGATGTGGATTTTGATGGAATATTGCATATCGACGGATACTGGGTCAAGGAAGGTTGGAGAAAATTCATAGAGATGAAACTCGGGCGTAAACTAACAGAACGGGAATGGAAAAAGATCCGATACAAGGTAATCTACGCTGTTGCAACAAAAGACAAGGTCATACTGGATTTTCAGATCACAACTATCATGCCGAGTTTTCTGGAATTAATCCCATTATTAAGTAGGATCAAGAATAGGTTGTCAGAAAGGATCAAGAAAGTTGTATCTGATGAGGACAATGCAATAATAGGTGCTGTAAAATCTGTTCTTCCGAATGTTCTTCATTCATTCTGTGTATTTCACCAATTGCAGAGTGTTACAAGGAAGTACCTGGATCAGTTCAAGAGTATCAAGAACATACCGGAGGGCGAAAAGATACTTTATGATTTTTCCAAAGCCATGATACAATCTGAAACAGTGATCGAATCCACTGTTATATTCAGAGCAATCCAGGACATGTCTTCTGAAATGAAACTATCTGATGCATCTAAAAAAGTGATCAAATATACTGAAGAGATGTACTTCAACAACCGGAAGCTTCTTGAGAATGGTTTCATACCGGAAACAAATAATGTGATGGAGCAGCTGTTTTCATTGATAGATGATATTGTATATCAGGCAAGGTCGTTCAAGACCAAAACCGGTCTGAAGAATTTTTTCTCGAACTTGTTTTCCATGTTCAATAACCGTGCATTCAACACTGGAAAATGGAGAGGGTATTCTCCAGTTGAACGAGCCAAATCGAATTTTGGATAATGATCTGTTGATCACTGCATATCATGAGTATGTTAGCGTGAGCCAGTATATTTTTCCACTTTTTGAAACTATTCATGGATATTCTGATGTCTTGAAGATGATCTGTTCACAATGAGATCATGTGCCATTGTGATTTGGGTGTTGTTGCTGTCATTTTGACCGCTTACCCCAAGAAATTAAAAAGTCTCCTGAATAAAGAGAACACCCACTCATTCACATCTTCGGACCCCGGGTGGGAACCTGTAATTGATTATGATCTTCCTTCTGTATTCTATCAAGACCGGGGGATCCTGCTGCATATCAACGATCAACAAGAAGGAAGCCTGTCAATTCTTTTTCATGTTCAAAACGGAACGATCGTGGTCCTCGATGAATGGAGCATTCGAAGAGTTCAAGAAGATCCTGAGTGGGGAGTTGAGAGGTGGAATGGAGAGAGTGAGGGTGAATTTATTTCCATGACCAATGAGAATACTGACGTAAATGGATATATGCTGGCCCCTGACTATATCGACGAAAATTACGATATGACATTGAGAGTATCGGTATGGAATGGTTCCAGGGAGATCTACTGGGAAGAGCACAGTTTCTTTGTTGTGGGAGAACCAGTTATCATCGATGGATCGGATCCCTTCAAGGAGATCGTGATCTCAAATGCATTTGCTGATACCATGGTGGGAGGGTTTATCTTCTGGGGATTGGTCCTGGCAATTTATTTTATCTTTAAAAGTAAAGTGGGAGGTAGCAAGAGATGATAGAGTTCTGCTGTCTTCTATTTTTATTATCGCCAATAATTTACTTCGCCACCGCCATCGTCATCTATTTCAAGAAAAAGGAAGCCAGGGGTTTCATACAGATGGTGGTATTTCCTCTACCCTTTGCTCTTTTCGTTGGGATGTTGTTGTATGGATCATACACAGAACCGGAGAACTTCAGATTCCTCACACATCTCCTCATTGGCGCTTCCATATTCGCCGGAATAGGTGTCATAACCCATCAGTTAATTGACAAGGATCGAAAACGTCTCAGCATGCTCACAAGAATGCCCGCATCGATACTGCTTATCGGAACGCCTTTCCTCTTACTCGTACCCGAGATTTTCGCAAAAGTAGCACCTATCTCGTATGTGATCATAGGAGCTCTACTGGGGATCTTCGGTTACATCAGATATTATCAGGGTAAGAAGATCGGACTCGTATATGCTTATTCTGCGATCTTGTTCTTTGTGGCAGCTCCTCTGGTTTCCTTGGTGATTTCGTACATCTACTTCGATATGATGAAGGATAATGTCATCTATCGTAGAGCATACTGGGGGGACGTAACATGCCACGACATAGGATATCCTGTAATATTCTTCCAGGAAGAATTCATAAAACCATTTCTGTTCAGCTCTGGATATCTGGGTCTTATGGGGATCGTTGCATACATCAGGAAATACTTGCTTAAAAGAAAAATGGGCAGAGAAGGACTGATCCCGAAGGAGTATGATGAGGTATTGAAGGGGAATCTGGATGAATAAAAAGACAGAACCTTCACTCATGATGATCGTCCTTGAGTTAACATACAGGTGCAACTCATCTTGTGTGTTCTGTTACAATTGCTGGAAGGACAATTACGATCCGGGTCCAGAACTGTCAGTGGATGAATGGAGGCCCATTATCAAAAAACTTCCAGATGTTAAGAGGTTCACGATCTCGGGAGGGGAGCCTCTTATGAGATCAGACCTTCCCGAATTCATTGACCTTCTGAAAGAGAAAACGAAATATGTGTCGGTTCTGACCAATGGCACTATGCTGGATGACAGATGGACCAGGATCTTCAAGGAAAAGGAGGTGTTCGTTCAGGTCCCGATCCATGGGATGGAGCAAACACATGATTCACTGGTTAGAATGAAGGGAGGCTTCAGGAAAGCTGTCAAGGGAATTGCATATCTGAAGAAGCACAACATTGAATTTGCTGTGTCCGTGGTGGGGAACAAGAAAAATATCGGCGAGATCCGGAAGATCTTCGAACTGGCTGTCGCCCTTGGCGCCTCCGAACTGCTTGCAATCAGGTTCATACCGGGAGGTGAAGGAATGAATAACATTGATCTGATGATGAACGCTCGTGAATATGAGAAGTTCCTTTTCGAGTTCGACAGGGTACTCGATCGATATCGATTGTTCGGAGCATTGGGAATACCAAACATTTCCTGCAAGTTCCCCGAAAAGAGGTACAAAGCCCTCTATTTCAGCGGATGTACCGCTGGAGTGGATTGGCTTGCTTTGGATCCGACGGGAAGGGTGAGGGTATGCAATCATTCCCCAACAATCATAGGCGACCTAAAAAAGCAGTCTTTCGCCGATATCTGGAAGCACCCATTGTTGAAAGCGTTCAGAGAACATGATATCGTTCCGGATGATTGCAGAGAATGTGAAAAAGTGGATACTTGCCTCGGAGGTTGTAGAGCAGTGGCAGAGACACTTCATGGAGATTGGAAAGCCCATGATCCACTCTATGATCTAAGGTGAGCTTCGATCATACCTGTGGAACCTGAGATCAACTGACCTCGATATCGATCACATCTTCTTCTTTTTTGTAATGCTTCATTATCAGATCGCTCAGACCGAACCTCTTGTCCATCTTCTTCCAGACCTTCTCGATCAGGAAACGAAGCAGTGTCCTGAGAGATATGTGAACAAGGACCGACATCCCGACGACCATCAAGGACAGAAGTATCAATGTTACAAGAAGAACAAGATGAAATAGCGAGAAACCGGCCGTTGTTATAGAATGTATCACAAGAACAAGAGCCGAAAGGAAAATGATCCCTGTTGCAATGTTCAATTTGACAAGGAACGGTTTCAGCAACTCAAGCAGTCTGCCGATCAACCCCTCCTCGAGAGCTCTTACAGGATGATATATCAATTCCAGAAGATCGAAGAACTCTTTTATCTGGAACCCTGCGAAAACGAACTCTGCCGTATAGACCAGAATGAAGACCAGATGGACCATGTTCGGAAGGTCCCTGCCCGAGATATCGAATATGTCCCATATCAAAAAAGGCATGTAAAAGAGTGACGTGATAAGTAAAAGAGGAAGCAACAGAACGACAAGCACGCCCACTGCAACGGTAAACCTGGCCTTGCGGATAGGGAACTTGTCCCTGATACCAAGCAACTTCTTCACTATCCAGCCAGCTGCCAGCTGGCGGACGCTGTCCAGAAACATCTTCTCTCATTCCTTTGATCGAGGCACCAAATGGTGCCTTCATAGACGTTATTCTTCTATGTCCGAGCCCCGCTGGGACCTTCTGATGATGATGATCGCAATGATCACGAGAAGGATCAATATTATAACACCAAACAGAACTCCGACAACGGTCAATGATCCATTATCCTTGGTGTCATCATCATCATCATCATCATCCGCGATATCATCATCGGTCGTATCGTCATCATCATCGTCATCCGTTGTATTGGAAACCGTAGTGAACGAAAGCTCGAAGGGAGTGTCCGAAAGCGGTGCTGCGATCTTTGAAAATGCAGAATCGACCCAGATCGTATACAATCTTGAATATGCAAGGTTCTCGCTGAAGGTCATCTTCATCACCGTATCATTGCTCTCCCATGAAAGCTCAAAAGAGGGCATACCGGTTGCTGTGATGAAAACCGTATCGATGTCAACAGGCACCGAGAAGGTCACTTCAACGACAACATCCACGGGGATATCAACTGCCATCCAATGTGGGAGGTAAAAGATAATGTCCAGCTCCTCTTCCGGTGTGAAATTGTTCTTCACCAGGACCTCGATCGATACAACTTCCATGTTTCCGGAGCCGTCCCATGCAGATACGACAATAGTATGGGCCCCATCATCGAACTCCGTGGTGTTCCATGGGATCACAAATTCTGACCCATCCGGTGTTGCATTGTATATTTCCGTTCCGGACACATTTACGGTCACCATATCTATACCGGAAATCTCGTCCAAAACATTGAGAGCAACAAAGGCCATTCCGGAAACGTATGATCCGTTGGTCGGGTTCAAAATCTCGATGGTCGGAGGTCCATCATCGATTATGTAAACAGTAACCATTGTGAAATTATGATTTCCCGCCTCATCAACTGCAACAATGGATAGGTTCACCCAGCCGATGTCCGAAAGACCCGGCACCGTGACATTGTATAGATCACCTTCATTTGCATAGGTCAGGTTGATCCCATTCATCTCATCGGGGACCTCATAGGTCATTGTAACATTGTCAACCCGGATATTATCGGTAATTCTCATCGACACGGGGATCGGATCGCTGACACCTGCAGGAGTGGTATAGGTAATGTTCTGGAACTCCGGTCTGTCGTTGTCCATGACCTCTCTTTCCAGTATATCGGTCCTCTCCCAGTTTCCCGATACGTCAAGGGCTGAAAAGAAATAATACACATCAAGGACCGAATCAGGCATCGGAACTGTTTCGATGAACGGACCGCTTCCCGCCATGGTCCAGTTATCATGTGTCCCGTCATCGAACCAGAACTCAATGAAGACGTTCTCTATCCCACCAAGGTCAGAAGCCTCGGCAGTGAAAACGAACGGATCACCCGTGGTGGGATCCCCGGTGGTTGCGTCGGAAATCTCTGGTCTCACATCTTCATATGTCAATGGCAGGTGATCCCCGGGACCAAAGGGAACCATTGTATCACCGATCATATCACCGTTGAGGTCATCTCCGGTATAATTATTCCAGAAATTACCTCCAATGAGACTTCCACCCAGAATGTTTCCGCCTTCCCGAAGGGAGACGTTCCAGATGAAGTCCCTTGTGTTCGACAGGTTCCAGTTCAATTCATTGTCGAAATAATTGTTGTATACGGTTACATTGTGCCCATTACTGGAATGGAGGCCGGTCATATGGTTCTTGAGGATCCTGTTCCCTTCCACCTCGACAAGACCGCTCCTGCTGATCGATATCCCGTGCTTTGTCATGTTGCATATGATGTTATCCTTGATAAGGACATGAAGAGAATTTATCAAGCGAATGCCCGTTCCTCCGCTAATTATCTCGTTCTCGATGATCGAGCAGTTCGTTTCATCC
The DNA here is from genome assembly GCA_034723935.1 of Thermoplasmatota archaeon. Classification (GTDB taxonomy): domain Archaea; phylum Thermoplasmatota; class Penumbrarchaeia; order Penumbrarchaeales; family Penumbrarchaeaceae; genus JAYEPK01. Next base: position 2,678 of record JAYEPK010000478.1, on the reverse strand, counting down.
ACGATCTGGATCATGTAGCTGTTTGAACTTCCGTTGAATATGTTCCTTATCACCGTGTTGTTATCCGAAGAAGGAAGGGACATACCACCGCCCTGTACACTCTCCACCCTCCTTGTGTTCCATTCCTCGATATAGGTCACATGCTCCGGGTCAGTGGGATAGGTCTCGCCGCAGGAATAGGGATAGTTCGACATGGCATGGAACGGGAGAGGGTACACGGAACTGTCGCTCTGCCCGAGGATATACTTTAAAAACGGTTGTTTGAAATAGGCATCGGTAACAAGCCAGAAATCCCTGTCATGAGAGGGCGGCGCCTGCTCCGGGAATTTCAACCTTACCGCATCCCCGTCCTTCATCACAACGAACATATCATCCGTCTCCTCAACAAGGGGAAGGACATCGCCATATCTGGTGAAATCCCCCTCGAAGCTCTCGAATGTGGGATGGAGCGGTCCCTTGAAGAAGTGCTCTGCCTCGGATGGCTCGATGATAGAGATATCCACCGGCTCATCCAGGGATGTGTCAATGGCAATCTGGTCTATGTGGATCTTGATGTTCCCTGTATGGAGCCTCAAACGATGATCATCGGTCTTGAACCAGCCGGTGATGTCCATGACCCAGGTCCGAGGAAGTGCTTCGGGTTTTCCAAGATGATCATCTATGGTGACCATCTCCCAGTTCCCCTCGGAGTTCACGACCTCTGCATATGAGTTCTCTTTCAGGGTGCCGAGAGGAGACCAGTCGGTATATGCAGAATAGACCAGTTTTATCTGAGGAGCGCCTGACAGATCGCCGAGGTCCAGTGTTACGTAATTATCGTTCAGAAGTTCAGCTTTGGTGTAGATGCCATCCTTATCGGATATCACATCAAGTATGTCATTTCCATTCCAGTCTGTTGCGGATACCGGTGGGAACGGATCCTTCACGGTATGGACAACCGGGGTGAAAAGATCCTGCTCGAAGGAGCAGAGTGCTGCTTCGGGATTGTATATCTCCACATCGGAGGAATGGTCTATGACCCATAGCTCGGCCTCGTCGAAATAGGTGATCTCATCCTGTTCCTCCACGAGTTCCAGAACATAGTTCCCATCAACGGCTTTCATTGATGAAGCATCAATGGCAGTATAATCAATTGAAGTGGGCGGACGCCTCTCAAAGGAAGCTCCACCGTTCACGGTCATGTCGAAGCTGTATCCTAGACCTCCCATCCCGTTCACATCGCCTATCAATTCCATCTGCTCCCCGTTCCATGTGTAGAGGAAGGGGCAGGAACCGAAATTGGCGTAATCGGTCTCCAGTATTGTGTTGCCCTCGATCCAGTTATCATCAGAGAGATGAAGGAAAAAACCATAAACATGGTCCTCGAAATGGTTGTTCATTATTCGATTCTCATTGGAATCCAACATATGAAGACCCCTGTTCTGCTCTTTTATCACGTTCCCCTCGATGATGCAGTTATGTGCATTATCCATGAAAATACCGTAACTTTGGTGGGAGAACTGGTTTCCAAGGATGGTGCAGTTCTTGACGTTTATCCTCCCGGAACCATCCATGTATATCCCACTGGATTTATCACCAGAATTGTTCTGCATCAGGCAGTTATCGATGATGAAATCCTCCACCCTGTCCAGATAGATGCCGCCACCTTCGCCCACTCCAGTATTGTTCTTCATCATCAATCCGGAAAGATGGATCTCCCTGGATCCTTCCGCATATATTCCGTAACATATATCTGCTCCCACATCCGAGAAAAAAACCGAATCCGTGACGGTGATATTGCTGGATCTCAACAGATAAATTCCAACACTGGCTTCACCACCATCTCCGTTATTTGCAAATGTCGAACCTGTTATCGTCACATTCCCGCTATTCAAGAGCCATATCCCAACGCCAGTACTGTTGCCATTATCCCTGCAGGTTACATTTTCCACTCTGCCCCTCGACACATTCAATAGGATCATACCAGCAGGGAGCTCAGATGCATATTCCACACCGAACAGGGTGCAGTCCCTGATGATGAAATGATGTGTGGTGTTCCCTATGTATATGGAGCTGTCGTAACCGGAACCGTTTATCTCAAGATCCTCTATGATGAAGGGGTTCCCCTCTGAACCGTCCCCGGTCCAGCCATTGTCGAATGCCTCCTCTTCCAGTTCCGTATCACTGTTGATTATTATGACCTCTCCCTGGGCCCTGACCGGATATTCGGCATCTCCCTGTGTTCCTGTGGTCCCGAAAGGTCCCAGGGCAAGAAGAAGACAGGCCGACAACGCTATTATCCTTGCGATCTTCGATGACATCTCATTGCTCCCCCATTGGAATTTCTGAATATGATACCACTTGGAATTATATTATTGTTGGGAACATATCAAATAGATCCCAACGAAAAATCCATCAAACGCTACCCCCACGGCAAATTATTTATAAAAATAAAAGAAGTATTCAATATGGGCCGTATCTCTCGATTGCAATTGGCTGAGCTTTATTCAAATGTAGTAAGGGCTATATACGGCGATATGATCAAAGATATAATCCTCTATGGCTCTGTAGCACGAAATGAGGACGGGGATGATTCGGATGTTGATATTCTAGTTGTCCAAGAAAACGATCGGATTGATCTCCAGAGGAATCTATCGTTCCTTTCTTACGACATCGGATCCTTCTATAATGAGCATCTC
>JAYEPK010000477.1:0-2074 GCA_034723935.1 Thermoplasmatota archaeon | reverse complement strand
ACATAAATTGAAAGAGGGACTGCTGGAATCCGGTTTCCAGGTTTCGATGAGGTGTCTCAAGACAAATGATATCTCCGATATAATGACCGATGTCCTTACAACAAAGCTGATCCTGATAGGGTCTCCAACGTTGAACAACAACATGCTTCCCTCCATGGGAGCATTCCTCACATATCTGAAGGGTCTGTGGCCCAGGGACCGTATCGGCCTCGCCTTCGGATCATATGGTTGGGGCGGCCAGTCCGTGGGTCAGATCGAGGATGTAATGAAGGAAATGAAATGGGAAATGCCCTTCGAAGGTATCAGGATCAAATATGTCCCGGATGATGATGAACTCGATAATGTCAAAGAGAAGGGGAGAGAGCTGGGAGAGATGTATCGAGATAGGTGATAATAATGGAATACGAACATGTTGAAGGAAAGTACAAGGGCAAGGTCGTTCTCTTCGCACTCAGCACCTGTGTGTGGTGCAAACGGACAAAGAAACTTCTAGGAGATCTTGGTATTGATTACAGTTACATCTTCGTCGATCAGCTTGATAGGCAATCCAGAAAAGAGGTCGAAAAGGAGGTAATGAAATGGAATCCCAGATGCTCCTTCCCTACTCTGGTTATCAATAGCGATAAATGCATTGTGGGTTACCAGGAAGATGATATCAAGGAGGCCTTCGGAAATGTCTGAAGATGAGATAGAGGTCACAGATGATGAGGTGGACCGAACGTTCCAGAAGCTTGGAAAGGATACGGAAGCAGGTGGTTATCACCTCAACCCTGATGATGATTTTACAAGAGAGCTGGTGTTCGGTCTCATTTACAACGAGAAGAGATACGGTTACCAGGCATGTCCTTGCCGTCTAGCGGATGGTGAGAAGGAGAAGGATATGGATATCATATGCCCATGCGATTATCGTGACCCGGACCTTTCAGAGTATGGAGCATGTTACTGCGCCCTGTATGTGTCCGATGAGATAGCATCAGGGGAGCAGAAGGCTAAACCCATACCTGACAGAAGGCCGGAAAGGCAACAGAGATCACAATTTCATGAGAGTAAGGATGTCACTCCACCGAGTTCACTGTCAATGCCGGTATGGAGATGCAGGGTCTGTGGATATCTGTGTGCAAGGGAAGAACCGCCTGAGAGATGTCCCATATGCAAGGTTGGAAAGGAGAGGTTCGAGAGATTCATGTGATTATGGTAATAGTATAAATCGAGGTGAAGAAATGAAGAGTTTGAAAGGAACCGAAACGGAAAAGAACATTCTCTGCGCTTTTGCGGGAGAATCCCAGGCAAGGAACAGGTATACGTTCTTTGCAAAGCAGGCAAAAAAAGAAGGCTTTGTCCAGATCTCCGGTGTTTTTCTGGAGACCGCCGACAATGAATCCCAGCATGCAAAGCAGCTGTTCAAATTCCTTGAGGGAGGCGATGTCGAGATAACCGCCGCTTTCCCGGCAGGAAAGATAGGAACAACTGCCCAGAACCTGAAAGGGTCAGCCGCCGGCGAGAACCACGAACATGTACACATGTATCCGGACTTCGCACAGGTTGCGGAGAAGGAGGGGTTTCCGGAGATCGCTGCAGTCATGAGATCCATCGCTGTTGCAGAGAAACAGCATGAGAAGAGATATCTGGGGCTCCTCGAGAATCTGGAAAATGGAACTGTTTTCAAGAGGTCCGAGAAGGTCAAATGGAGATGCAGCAACTGTGGATATATTCACGAGGGATATGAGCCTCCGGAGAAATGCCCCGCATGTGCTCATCCAAAGGCGTATTTCGAGTTGCTGGCCGAGAACTGGTGAGAGATATATATTGGATATTGGGGGAAGTTCAGAAAAGGCTTCTCCCTTTTTTTTTTGCCGGGCATGTTTGGTATCTTGGGGGTGCAAGTCCCCTGTGCAGCCTGGTGGAGGCGAAGCACTAGCGACTCGCAAGGGCATCATCGTGAGGTGCTGTCTGAAGGAAGCGATAGCAAAGCCGTGACCTGACGAACAGGAACTGGATCCCGCGGAAACGATCCCTTTGGGCTACGTTTCCGCTAACATTATCAAAAGATGCAAGCACAATATTTTAACCGTTT
>JAYEPK010000476.1:0-2079 GCA_034723935.1 Thermoplasmatota archaeon | reverse complement strand
CAATGATCAAAGGAAGATCGACCTCTCTCATAATAATGGCCTGCCTCATCATGACCGCAGGCTTGATCGCAGTTGCAGCATCCGGAGCGGAAGAGAAAGAACAGCGAATAACGGCCCATATTCCCGGTTCCATATATGAGGAAACACCAACGAACCTGCTGGTCATTGTTTCGGACCAGGACGGGGAGCCCGTTATCGACGAACGCGTTTACATCTACATGAAGGAAGAAGAGAAGCGGACGGCCCTTTTCCACGGCGATACCGACGAGAGCGGAATGCTCTCCTCGACGATATCCATTCCAAAGATGGAGAGCACGAGCAGTATCATCGAGATTGCAACGGAAGACAGATCGGTGGAAGGAAACGTGAAGATAATCAGGGCGGTAAATGTTCTGATAAGCACGGACAAACCATTGTACCAGCCGGGTCAGACGGTCAATATCAGAACGCTCTCTCTTTCGGGAAAGGATCCGACCCCAACCCAGGAACCCCTCAGAATAGAGATAAGAGATGCAGATTCCAACCTGATCTTCAGAAAGGACCTCACACCAAATGAATTCGGTGTCAGCGACACATCGATGCCCCTTTCGGACCAGCTCAACATGGGAGTTTACACGATCAAGGTCATCTCCATGGAAAAGGAGTTTACCAAGGAGATCACGGTCCAGAACTACGTCCTTCCAAAGTTCAATATCGAATTGAAGGACGTCGACGAGTGGTATCTTATCGGGGAGCCCATCGAGGGGAACCTGACTGTCAACTACTTCTTCGGGAAACCGGTGGAAGGGACCGTTTCGATAGAGGTGCTCACATATTACGGAGAATGGGATGTCATTGACCACCTTGAAGGTACTCTATATCAAGGCTCGTTCCACTTCAAACTTGACGGCCCGGATTACGCCGTAGGCCTTCCCCTCGGCCAGAACAACGGTCTGGTGGAACTGGATGTGACCGTAACGGACACTGCCGGCCACGAGGAACTCGATTCTTCCATGATCTCGGTCTCGAAAGAGCCGATAATGCTCTCCGTTGTCACGGACTCCAATGTCCCGGGAGCGACCTCTAAATATTACTTCATTGCCAAGTACGGGAACGGACAGCCGGTGGATGATGCCGATGTAAAGATCACGTTCAACAATACAATAAGGGAAAAGAAAACGGACGTGAGGGGAATAGCTCCCTTTGAATTCCTCTACTGGGGCATGAACGAGATAACCGTCAACGTCACGAAAGGATCGGATTCCATCGAAAAGGTACTTCTCCTATCGGACACCGAAGGGCTTAAGATCACCTCCGAAGAAGCATCGTATGAAATCGGTGATACAGCCGGTTTCGATATCCATTACAAGGGAGATACCATGACCGATTGGGTCTACTATGATGTCGTATCCAACGGGTTCGCCGTTCGGACAGGACGTCTGAAGCTCGAAGGGGGCAGGGCAGGGATCTCTTTCCCGGTCACAAAGGACATGTATCCTCTGGCTTACGTAAGGGCCTACAAGACCCGATCGGACCTGAACATCATCAGGGATGTTACGATAATCGGTGTAAAGAGCTCCGACGAGATGTCAGTGGAGATAGAATCATCTCCGGAAAAGGATACCTACGAACCATACTCTGACCTGGACCTAACCTTCAGGGTGAAGAAGAACGGTGTTTCAACCGTTTCCGCTCTTGGGGTCTCCATCGTGGATGAGTCTGTCTTCGAGATGTCGGAGAGGATAACAGGGATGGATAAAACCGTCTTCGGTCTGGAAGAGGAGTTTTCGAAACCTTCGGTCCAGGTCCTTGGATATGTTTTCGGCAATTACGGCAGCGGCGGTCCCGTTCAGGACATGCCCGACGTGATCTTCGAGGAAAGCGAGGATGAGGAATTGATAGTGGTTTCGGACATCCGGGCACAGACGAGGTCCACATCCCAGAAGTTCGACGAGGTCTCTGGCTACCTCATCGGCGGTTTCATTCTCCTGGGTGCCGGATTGCTGCTCATCGTCCTCTCTGCCGTCAAGGACAGCAGAAAGGGAGTAGGGGTCGGCTTCGGTATCGTTGCCCTTGCAGGTATTCTGATGATCGTCTTCA
>JAYEPK010000475.1:0-9245 GCA_034723935.1 Thermoplasmatota archaeon | reverse complement strand
GGTGCCCGTCAAATGCATAGTATGAGGGATAGAACGTTCCATCGATGATCGCGGATGTTCCTGTCAATGTGACAGCACTGTTGAGGGTCAGATCAACATCCGAGCCCGAGAAGTAGGAGGATGAAGAAGGAGTGACCACATAACGATCGAACTCCATAGGACCTTCAAGGTCCGAAAAAGCATGGGTCTGATCGGCAGAACCGTCCTTGATGGCTTCCAGAAGGTACCTGGCCTCATCCTGGTCAGGAACCTTTGGATAATTGTTGAAGGATGTGTGGGTTGACACCGTCTCGGTTCCCTGAATGACCTGAACACGGAAATCAGGATAAGCATCCGAGTTCGGCATGGTCGAGGGTCTGATCACATCCGTGATGACCGGTATGAAGGACCATCCATCTGGTCCTGTCTGGTTCCAGGTCAAAGGTGTACGTTCCATGAAGTTTCTGATGTCCGAGGTCAAGTATGAACTCGTCAATCTACTGTTGGTGTTCCCCTCGATCCTGTATATTGTTACACTCTGATCCTCGACCTGGATATCCATCCCATCGAGTACGTGGGTTGCGATCCATCTGTAGTAGACCGCCTTTGAACCCGTATCCTCAACGAATATTGCAGGATGGGTGGGATCAGATGCAGAAACATTGAGAGCGACCCCGACAAGATGAGCGACCGCTCCATTCGATACCTTCAGCATGTTGTGGGTCCCTGTGGACCTGTTGGTCTCAAAATCAACATCCAGGAAGGAATTGATGATCGTCACGTTGGTCCCCGTTCCATCAAGTGTCATGTTCCCGGCGATCCTCCCGTCCCGTGATGAAGTGGAAAATGAAAAGGTATCCCTGATCTGACTGTTCACAATAAGACCTTGGGCCCCGGATCGATAAGTGAAAAGTGGACCATCATTATTGTAATCCTCATCATCTTCTGTGCCGCCATCTCCGTCAATATCATAGGCCAGATCGTCCTTGTCCTCCAGCTCCATGAATACCGATCCCAACGCATCTATCCTGGCACCGCTGGATGCGGTTATCTCGCCTGGTCCTTCCATGATCACATTATCGAAAAGGATCCGACTGCCTGAACCGTTAGCATCGATGTCCATCATGAAATACGGATGAAGTTGATCGGTCTGGGTAGTGATCTTCGAATTCTTGAACTCGAGGTAACCACCGCTTTGCACAAGTATCGAATAGACATGATCATCACTTCCTCCGAAGATCCCATCCATTCCAACATCCTGTGATATTGTCAGGTTGCAGTTCACGAAAGTAAGCCGGCTTCCCGATCCCGTGACGGTGATATTACCATCAAGGATGTAATCCACCCCGGTAAAACTTCTCGTATTTCCTCCTGAAACCGTGATCGTACCCAAACTTGGAGCGCCCTGGGCAGGACCTCCGATCAAGAAAGCCACATACAGACCTGAAAGCAGCATCATGACGACCACTGGAACAGGCAGCCATTTTTTCATTTCAAAGAACCGATTTTCTTCCATACGATCCACCATCCCGGCAAGTTCACCGCATCAACATCATACCAATCCAATGTTTATACAGATTAATGAATTGAATACCCCATTCTACAACAGTTTTTCTTGTATATATATAGATTGTTATTTAAATCATTATTGTAAAACAAAGTCCCACGTACTCTTTGCCCTCTGTTGCCCGAAAATTTCTTCATCATGTCCACCATTCGATCGTATTGCCATTATTACATCCATTTAAATGGGTTTGCACTTTGTTCCCAGGGATTCCCCCGGGTAAAAAAGATATAAAACCGTACCGATAATGTGGAAGGGAGGCATGAGTTGCGTTTCAAGAACACCATCAACCATCCTGATATGGAACCGATTTTTAATAGAAGAAAAAGTATTGTGCTGATCTCCTTGATATTCCTTTTGCTCCCCGTAGGTCTACTATCAGGCATGACAATGAATATGCACTTAACTCACTACCCCATGATCGAGAAGTTCGGACAGATCATTCGGATCAACGAGGTGTATCCGAATCCGGATACAGATGAGAACAATGACGGAACGGTCGATCAGAATGATGAGTTCGTGGAGCTGTTCAATCCCGGGATGGATCCTGTGGATATCAACGGTTTCAGTATTTCCGATAATGTAGGCACATACGTCATCCCATCAGGATCCATACCTTCACAAGGGTGGTTCCTTGTATGGAGAGAAACATCCGGTCTGAAAATGGGAAGTCCAGACAGAATTGAGCTCAGAGATGCAAATGAGAGCGTGATCGATCTTCTATCATGGGATACAGTATCCCGGGGGCGATCCATACAGAGATCACCGGATGGAGCGGAAAGAACACGATCGGTAAAGGATCACTCTCCGGGAGATGAGAACCTCCCCCCTCTGGAGGTCCTCATCAACGAGATCATGATCGATCCCGAAGGTGCGAATACAGGAAACCAATGGATCGAATTGTATAATCCTGGACATGAGGAGGATATCGAGGATCTCACCATAGAGAACGGGGATGGAATAAGTTTCCAGATCCCAGAGCTCAGGATGCGTTCAGATGGAAGATGTGTAATATTGACAGGGAAGCCCGACATAGAACCAGACCTCGGGAACTGCACGATCTGTTCCATTGACCTTGGCCGGGCTTTCTTCGTGAACGGGGACAACATATGTCTCCTGGACCCGGATGGATATCTTCTGGACTTCGTTGCGTGGGGAAGCTCTTCCCATGTCGACCCCCCATCCGGGACCTTCACCGGGAGTCCATGGGATGGGGAGCTGTACGATGCTTTGAACGGAACCATGTCCGGTGACGGAGAGACCAATCCTGTACTTGAAGAGGGCATATCATTGAAGCGGTCGTTCGATGCCCAGGACACGAACTCCACAACAGATTTTATCCTCGACAGGGGCTCTCGCGGACACACAATGGGATACGACAATTCGCTCGATCCCGGGATAGAAATTGAGGGATCGGACACGGTCCTTTATGTTCCTGGTGGGGAATGGATCGAGATCCAACTCAACATAACGAACACGGGCAGCATGGATGATGATCTGAACATCGATGTCCAGCTGACATCCGATAGCTGGGACATGGAAGGACCAATAACAAATATGACCCATCTTGGACCGGGAGAAGTGCTCCCTCTGAGGATCAGACTCAAAGGTCCTTCCGATCTCACGGATAACAGAACCTGCAGTGTCATCCTGACCATGAACTGGTCCAGCATACCGTTCCTTGATCTGGGAAAGGAGTTAAAGGTCATTGTACCGGGACCGGACCTCAAGGTCCAGGACCTATCTCTGGATATGGAAGGTGAGAACCAATTTTCGATCCCGGAAGGGATCATTGGTACGGTCTCCTTTTCGGTCGAAGGAGGTGGAGAGGTCCACCCTGGCAACACAAGTGTTACCGCTTCGATCATTGATGAGAGAACGAATTCCACATTGATCCTTTTCGAGGAAGAACTTGAGAATATGAGGACCGGCTCCAGGAGAAGTTTCGAGATCGGCCTGGACACCCTGGGACTTGCAGGCAACCATACGCTGTCCGTTATCGTGGACCCCGAAAACCTCATCGATGAGATCGATGAGGACAACAACATTGCAGGCATCTACCTCTCGATCCTGCCCTCCTCCATCCCACCCGGACAGGAAGGGGTCAAGATAACAAGTGTTCTCTGGAACTGCTCGGAGGGGTCCACATTCGTCGAGATAATGAACCCAGGACCTTTATCCGTTCTCCTTGACGGGATGAAGCTTTCCGATGGAGAGAAGTTCGTCTCATTCGAGAGTCACACACCTTTGGGAACAAATGAAAGTGCATATCTTGTCTGGGGAGCCAAGGCCCTTGAACGTATACCCAAGGGGGCCAGGGCCATCTGGGTCCAGAGCGGAGGCGGGAATGACGAGAAAATGACAGATGAAAACGGCATACCTGACCCCTTCGATACCGGTCGTATCGAACTGCTGTCAAGATATAGACATCCTGTTGACAGGGTTCTCCTCAAAGAGATGGATGAGATCTGCATCGAGACCACATGGGGGAGCATCCTTTTCCGATCAATGAACAGCCAGGGCCAACCCGTGGATACCAACTCCTCATTCGATTGGAGAGTGAGAGAGGTCCATGCCTGGATCGGAGGATTCCTGCCATCTCCGGGTCCCGAAGGTTCGGGAGAGATCATCGTTCTGAGAACGGACCATGGTAATACGGATGTTTCGGGACTTGCACTCTTTTCCAGGAATAGATGTGCCGTTATCCCGAACGGGACCTTGACGGACCCGAATGGAATCCTCACCATAGGGTCGGACCCGATCAGATTCCACGAGATCCAGATCGAAGGACCTGACCTTTGCTTTGGATATGATCCAGGAGAGATAGATGGAACCACCATAGCAGGATGCAGGATACCATCATACCAGCAGATGCTGCTTCCGAACGACGGAGGATCGATCATTCTCGTGGATCCTGGAAATAATGGTCTGGACAGGTTGGATTGGGGAGCGGTTGAGGAACCTCAAATAAAATACACCGAGAGGGATGTCCTCTACTGGAAGGACAGCATGGAAGAGAATTGGCGAGTTCTCTCATTTGGATCCCAGAAGATAAGATCGATATCCTCCACCGAGGAAAGTACGCCGGCAGACCTTTTCAGGTTCGATGGACCAGAAGAGCTTATGGATTGGATCTTGGAAGAGGACCACATCACCATTGTTGCAGAGGTCATATCATCCGATAGCATCTACACAATGTCGGCCATGGCCCTGGATTCCGGAAAGGACCTCGATATCGTATATCACATACCACCCTGGGAGAAGCTGGATGCCAAATGGGAACTCATTGCAGGGACGGACCTTAGAACGTCCATGGCAATAGGTCTCTGGAAAAAGGGAGCAGATATCTGGTTCTCCGATGATAGGAGAGAACCCGGTGGTATGACACTGGCATATTCCAAAAAGAGGCTGGCCATGTTCCCCGGCCCGATCATGGAGACAAGAGGGGACACTGGCATACCATTCATCGGCCTTGAGTTCCAGGTCGAAGATGACGAAATCGGCCCGATCCAGCATCTGATCTCATCGGTCCTAACTGCAGAGATCATAAAGGCAGACAGCCATCTGGAACTCATAGAGGTGGAACCAAGGAACTTCTCAACGATCACCAAATACCAGAACCGGGGAAATACAAGTTCCAGCATATGCAAGGTGAGATCGAACGATTGGCTCTCCCTTGATGTCCTCAAGGGAAATGCATCGTACATTCCCGGAAATGGGCCCCTTGACCTTGTCGAGGTCCTTGAAATGCTCCAGGATGACCCTGGAATTGACATCATGCTAAACCCGAGAGAGCTCAGGGTCTATTCCAGGAATGCGCAGGTGTTGATCGATGAGGTGATGTCACGGGTTGGTTCCGGAGATCACCTTCATTGGACCAATGGATTGGTCGAGGATGTCCTTCTCAGAACATCTGTTGTGAACGAGATACTTCGATCCGTTCATAACAGCGAGAAGATCGGGGTCGGTGACCCGGCACTATCGATCGTATCGTTCGGTGGGTATGGAACATCGGATGAGCTGACCTCCGTCTGGCTTCCCTCTTTCAGGGAAAACAGCATGGGCATCAGGATCGATATCGAGACCGGGTTCCCTGTTGACCTTGGACCTCTGTTCAACAAAAGCTCAAAATTCCCCAGGAACCTGCTGCCATCCGATGGGAACGGATCAAAGGTGGGGGGCCGTCATGATCTGAGATTGGAGGAGGTCTATTACGACACCTATCTTGTCGACGATCCGGATGAGTACATCACACTGAAAAATACGGGAGATGACCCTGTAGATCTGTCCGGATTCATGATCACTGACGATGAGGGACTGGACATATCATCGGATGGTATCATCGTTCTCGGAGATACGAGCCTGCAACCTGGTGAACTCTACTTCATCACGATCGACGGTGAGAGGTTCCTTGACCAGAACGGGTTCATGTCAGACACCTCCTGGAAAGAGCTCAAGACCAGCATACCTGTCCACGGCCTGGTCCGACTTTCAAATTCCAACGATACCGTCTGCCTCAGGGACCCTGTTGGAAACGTGGTCGACGTGGTCGTTTACGGAAGTGCAAACTGGGACAGCGGAGGATGGAACCACTATGGACCAGTTGACTGGAAGGGAGATCCGGCGGAGGATGTGGGGTGGGGAAAGGTAATGATCCGAACACAGTCTTCGGGAAGTTTACCCGATACGGATACCGCCGTTGATTGGTCGGGGCCAAGACCCAGATATCCAGGACAATCCAGATTTTCATCCTTTCCCCGAAGAGAAGTATCGAACATCTTCTACGGAGTATGTCCCGATTCCAGTTCCGAGATACTTGACGACATCATATCCCAGGCTGGTTCGACACTTCTGGTAAATGTATACGAGATGACCTCACACTGGATCACATCGAGATTGATAGGTGCCGTGGACAGAGGGGTGCAGGTCAAGGTCATCCTTGAGGGGAACCCTGTCGGAGGTATCAGCATTATGGAGAGGAGTGCAGTATCAAGACTTGTTGAGAAGGGCATCCCTGTCCATTTCATGGTGTCTGATCCGAAAAATGGTATCAGGGACCGGTACCGGTACAATCATGCCAAGTACGTTGTTGCAGACAACAAAAGCACTTTCGTATCCACGGACAATTTCAAGGATTCCTCGTTCCCTCCACTCACAGCCGGTTCCATGTCCACAACAAGGGGGTGGGTCGTTTCGATGAGATCGAAGGACATCTCAAAGGATATGGCCTCGGTCTTTTTCGAGGATTGGAGCGGTCCGGACATAAAGGTGGGATCGACCATGATGGAACAATGGGGAGATGACCTTGAGACAAGGTTCTTTGATACTGTCTCCATGCACATCGACCTTTTTGGACCGGGTAGGTCCGAGGATCCCGGGTTCTCAACGATCATCGTATCGCCCGATCACATTTCAATGGATGATAACGACATGATGAAAGCCATCCAGGGAGCTGAAAGTGAGATACTCCTTGAACTTATGGACATCGGACCGTTCTATCTCGATAATGGACTGGAAAGGACCTTCGATCTGGAAGGTATATCGAATCCCTATCTCCTTTCCCTTCTTGATGCCGCAAAAAGGGGAGCGAACGTGAAGATACTGCTTGACGGGTCGGATTTCAATGGAGATCAGATACCTGACAACAAGTGGAAGCTCGACATGATAATGGGAGCTGCAGAGGAGATGGACATACAGGATAACTTCAGAATGGAACTGAACCCGATTACCAGACATCACGAGACCGGAGATATCTGTCTTGTACATGCAAAGGGAATGATCGTAGATTCCAGAAAGGTCTGGATCTCATCATACAACTGGAACCCGACCTCAGGCATGGAGAACAGGGAAGTTGGCATGATGGTCTCCTCTGGAGAATGTGCATCATATTTCAGAGATGTCTTCCATTTCGACTGGAATGGGACTCTTCAGGACGATGTGAAGGCAAGGAAGATCTGGGCCTTCGGGGAGGAAACGGGAAATGACAGGGTAATTGTCGAAGGAGAGTTCGAGATAGATGTCAGAGGCAGCACACCTATGGAATTCAGGCTCTATATGGAAAATCAAAGAACCGGTGAGCTGACCTGCCTTGACGAGAGCGGTCAGATCGCCCCCGGTACTTCTCTGATACGTCTCAAAGGAGGCTACGAGCATACGGACGATGAGACGACCTTTCATCTAACCGTGGTCCATGATGACAGAGAACTCAACATAATGGGATTTACCCTTCTCGAGCAGGAGGATAATAAAGAAGATAAGGAGAGGGGCATTTTCTCATCTCCTTTGACGCCACTATTCCTCATTCCAATTATCTCTCTGGGCATTGTTATTTCGTTCGATCTGGTCAGGATGCTTGGGAAGAAAAGGAAAAATGGCGGTCCGGAGGAATAATTCTTACGGAGTCCTTTACATAAACTTTATTACAGCCTTTCCTGATGTCGGTCCAGTTCAGACTATTTATCGGGGATGGATATGTTCGAGATAAACGTCAAGGTTGATACGTTGAAAAGCGTCTTTTCGATCCTTACTCCAATCGTTGGAGAGATCAAGCTGAAAGCCGATGAGGAAGGATGGAAGATCAAGGCTGTGGATCCTGCCCATGTAGCCATGGTGGACCTCACACTTTCAAAGGATGCATTCGACAGGTACGAGTTGGAACCAATGGAGATCGGGCTGAACGTTGAAAGACTGCTCGAACATCTAAAGGGTGCAAAGGCGGAGGAGCTTGTCGAGATCAAGCTGGCTGAAGACAACAGGCTGGTGGTCTCAATGTCAAATCTTACCCTGAAGATCCCGCTGGTCGATGCTTCCGGGTTTTCCGACCCCAAGGTCCCGAACCTGCAGCTTCCCGTAGGTCTGAAACTGAACTCCGGTGAGCTCCAGAAGGGGCTGAAGGTATCTGCCTCCATCTCAGACTATATAACATTCGACTGCACCGAGGAAAAGCTGGTCATGACATCGTCCGAGGATCTCTCTTCCATGACCCTTGAACTCAACAAGGGACTGCAGTACGAGATGGTGAACTTTGAAAAACCGGCAAAGAGCTCTTTTTCACTGGATTACTTCAGCCAGCTCATGAAGGGCATTGGTCCTAACAGGGATATCAACATCAACATCGGGAACAGCTATCCTCTCAAGATGGAGTTCGATTTCTCGGATGGCCACGGCCATACAAGATATCTGCTTGCACCCAGGATCGAATCCAGTTAGACTGTTTCAATCAAGTTCGACTATCTCGATCTCTTTTGGAGCTTTTTCCTTGTGAAGGCGTTCGATAACTCTCTGGATAACCCCTATCCTATCATAATTCACTATGATGTAAAGGATGAAGAAAGGGATCGAAGCAAGAACGAAAACAAGCGGGACCATTCCCCAATCCGTGTATGCCCCTCCCGCACTTTTACCATTAAGGAGCCTTACGAACAGCTCACCGAGTGCCCAGAGGATCAGGAATACTGCCGTTGTCATGACGAGACCGGAAAGGATCGACCTGAGCATAAGCACTAACCTGGACCTCTTCTTCGGGTGTCCTCTCCTTCTTCGGCGCCAGCTTGATCCGGATATTTTGGGCATGGTATTTCCGTCTCCACTATGAACATAGACCCATCTCTGATATTTTTATATTTTCTTTCTATATCCTCTAGATGTTCCATGATCGCCTCTTTCCATCATCGGTCCAACGCTTTCTGGGGTAACTGCACAC
>JAYEPK010000474.1:0-2080 GCA_034723935.1 Thermoplasmatota archaeon | reverse complement strand
ATGTCCCCTCATCGGAAGATGATATGGAAAAATCCGATGATCATACGGATGAACAAAACGTAGATGATCAGATCCAAACGGTTGAATACCAACAGATAGAATGATACAGTGTATCCGAATGTTATCGAATATGACCCTCCTTGCGTTTTCTCAGATGTCTCCATCTCATTTCTCAACCGAGATAAACTCCATCGATAAATAGATTAAAATATTGTCTTTGAGATGGCGGGTTGACCCAATGAAAAAAGAGATGATCTACATGGCACCAAAAAGAACTCCACTGGCCGACATCCATGAAGAGATCGGCGGCAACATGGTCGATTTCTCGGGATTCTATCTTCCAACGCATTACACTACGATAACAGATGAACATGAGACCGTAAGGAGCGGTGTCGGCGTCTTCGATGTTTCCCACATGGGAAACTTCCGGATCTGGGGAGATACGGCAACGGAAACCGTCGATAACATCCTCACTCAGGACATTAAAGGAATGAGGATGAAACAGTTGAAATACACCCACTTCCTGAACGAGGAGGGAATGATCGTCGATGATATGATCATCGCTCGTATCGATGAGAACCACTACTTCACGGTCCCCAACGCTTCGAAGATCCAGCTCGACTGGGACCACTTCAACAAGCACGTAAAACCCGGAACCGCCATGGAGAACCTGTCCGATGATTACGCCATTATAGCTGTCCAGGGGCCCAAGGCAGTCGATGTGATGAGAAGGGTTACCACACATCCCTGTGACATGAAGTTCTTCAACTGTGATTTCATGTACTTCAAGGACATCGACCGGACCTTCCTGGTATGGAGGTCAGGTTACACTGGTGAGGACGGCTTCGAGCTGATGGTGCCGAACATGTTCGCCGTGGATGTATGGAAGTCCATTTTCAAGCACGGCGAGCCCGAAGGGATCAAACCGATCGGTCTCGGTGCCAGGGACACTCTGAGACTCGAGAAGGCACTTCTTCTCTCGGGGCAGGACTTCGATTTCAACAGGACATCGCTGGAGACCAACGTAACATGGGTCGTGAAGTGGGACCACGAGTTCGTTGGAAAGGATGTTCTTCAAAAGCAGAAAGAGGAGGGCATTCCGCAGAAGTTCGTCGCATTCCACCTCAAAGACAGGGGCATCCCAAGGACCGGAATGGAGATCGTAAAGGACGGCAAGCAGGTCGGGATCGTCACATCAGGAACGATGATCCCGGGAAAGAAGATCGGAATGGGGCTCGGATATGTTGACTTCGATCTGAAAGAGATCGGAACCGAGTTCGACATCAGGATCAGGGCAAGGGACGTCCCTGCGGAGATCGTGAATCCACGGGCCTGATGCATCAGATTAAAATAATGAGATAACCTAACATAGCACAATAAAGGAGGAAGCAAAATGAGCGACATTTCAGAATTGCATTTCCCGGAAGGATTGAAGTACGCCAAGACCCACGAATGGGCAAAGATAGAGGGCGGCATTGCGACCGTTGGCATCAGTGAATATGCGACCCATCACCTGACCGACATCGTTTACCTTGAGGCACCGATAGTCGGGGAGCAGGCAGTGCAGGGCAAGGAGCTGGAACCGGAGGGAGCTGTCGAGTCAGTGAAGGCATCGACACCTATCTATTCGCCCTTCTCCGGTGAGATCCTCGAGATCAACGAGGACCTCGTCGATGCTCCGGAGCAGCTCAACGAGGACCCGTATATCAATTGGATCTACAAGATGAAGATCCAGGATGAGGCAGAGATCGAGAATCTCATGGACCTCGAACCCTACAAGAAGCACTGCGAAGAGGAAGAGCACTGAGCTCTTAACGGGCCGGTTCCACCGGCCCCCTTTCTCTTTTATTTCTTTCCCTTCAGACCAGCGATCGCCCTACAACGCTCCAGATGATCATTGATGTCGGTTCTGTTCTTCCTCCAAAGATATGAAGCATCCAGGATCCTGTAATAACCTATCCTGGGACGTATATTGCCCCGGGCCCACCTTGATAGCTGGTATTTCACCATCTCCCTATCATACATATTGATACTGTCCAATGGTCCGATGGATATGGTGTATTCTCCCTTTATCGGAGAG
>JAYEPK010000473.1:0-2092 GCA_034723935.1 Thermoplasmatota archaeon | reverse complement strand
GATGATGCAGAAGCATGCACTTCTCACCCTCCGGCTCTATATGATATTGGAGACAGAGGATGCAGGCCCGATAGAAGATACTCTTGAGAACATATGGAGAGATAATTACATCGATACCTTCACCGGCTTGAAGGGATCGCTCTCCCTGATCGTCCGGGAGGAGCGCGATGGAAGATCCGTTTCGAACACAGGCGAAGGTGAGATGATCGATATCATCATGGATATCGCAGATTCGGCCGCCTACCATGTGATAGAGGAAGCGAAATGCATGGAGGGCGGGGAGACAGACGGGATCAAAATGGCTCAGGAACATTACAACAGGGCCAGGAAGGATGTAGATGAAGGGAGATATGAAAATGGCCTGGAAGGGTTCGAGAAGGCGTTCTTGATCGCCCGCAGTGTCATGAACGGCGAGGATTACTCTACACTTATCGAAGGATCGGGAGGCATGAACAAACTGGTCATTTGCTCGATCACTGCTGTGGTCATTGCGGTAGCTCTTCTGATCGTCTTTATTAGAAGATCAAAGAAACGTGAAGTTACACCCTAACTGCAGACAATGATCCCATGGAATTGCAATACACCCGATAACACAAAGGCTGAACTTGCGGATCATATTGTTCATTCGGATTTCCGTCCGTATGCCAGGAGTATCTCTTTCATCCTCTCGGTCTTCACATCCTCAAGATGTTTCGATAGTGAGGAGGAAACATCCGCAAGGCTCAATCCCATCAGTTTTTCTTCCCTCTTATGAAGTTTATGAACCTCCTGCATGAGGGATTCAAGAACATAGGAGTCAAAGCGTGCAAAGTCCACAACGACGAATATGCCGCCCGGGCGCAATGTCCTGACACATTCCGTGATCAAGGGTTCCCACTCATCAAGATCATGTAGAAGCATGGTAACGACAATGGCGTCAAGATACCCATCTTTCAGCGGTATGTCATCAATTTTAGATGGAATGTATGTCACGTCGATGATCGGATTCTCTGGGATGGATGTACATGCAACCCCCCCTTCGATCGACATCTCGAGGAAAAAGAACCTGGCGTTGTGAAGCTCGTCCATCTCCATGAAAACCTTCTCCATACCACTTTCCATGCATATCCTTGCGATCCCACAGTTTGGGGAAGGGCCGACGGATCTCTCGATGATCTCATATACCTTCTTGGATGCTTCCTTCTGCAGTATATTGAAAAAACCATGAATGAAGGAGACGGACGTGTATCTGGTCACGTTCTCCAGTTCACTCCTTCCGAATTTCGTAATGGAGAAATAGACCCTCTCGACACCCCTTGTCACTCCCTTCTTTCCCGTTTCCCCTTTCTTTTTAGTACGCTTTATATAACCCCTTTTTTCCAGTTTATGAAGAGCAGGGTAGAGTTTGCCGGAGGAGATGCTTCCCATCTCGAATTTCAGGTTCAGGTCCATCAATATCTCGTTTCCGTATTTCTCCCTGCTTAAAAGCTGGGATAGCACTTCGAACTCGAACCAGTTCATATCGGGTAGGTGGAACGGGGGCATAGTAATCTCCAACTGGTTTTTTCCAATTCCGGATCTGTTGAACTCACATCTTCACAATGATCGTAGTGTATTCTGTTCGTAGAAATTAATATCAACCAAGTATAAAAATTTTATTTAGAAAAAAGTAATACTTGATAAATAAGTTTTAATACTTGAGATCCATACATTTCGACAGAGATGGTTTTCCACATGCGATCTAATGACGAAAAGAAAAACGGACGGATGATGAGCAGCGGCCTGTTCGAGATGTTCACAGGCGGTGTCGGAAGAGTGATCTCATCCCATCCGGGAAAGGTGATCGGTGCATTTCTACTTCTGACCCTCCTGATGGCGATACCTTTGACCGGTCTCGATACCTCCACGAAGATGTCGGATTTCTTTCCCGAGAGCGAGTTCCTGGAAGCTCAGGAAACGCTGAGGACCGAGTTCAACACCACCCGCCGGGTGATAGGGGTGCTGGAGGCAGGATCCGGCAATATTCTGGACCGCGACGGTCTGCTGGCATTAAAAAGGATAGAAAATCAGATTTCAAGTAATAATGAAGTAAGGCCATATCTAATAGATCACG
>JAYEPK010000472.1:0-2097 GCA_034723935.1 Thermoplasmatota archaeon | reverse complement strand
TGCGATAGAAGGCATCATGAGGTTCGATTTCAACTGGTGGGATTCACCATTTGATCCATTGGACCCGGAAGGCAGCATAGATCCTCACGTAACGAGGTCAAAGCAGATGCAGGACCCTCCCGTGGGCACAAACCAGCAGATGGAAGAGTACATGGATGGACTTGGCTACTGGATGGACACCGATGATGATGGGAGACCCAACATCCCCGGAGACATCAATGGAGGCAGGATCTGGGTTCTGATCTGGAGGACCGACAATCAACCGGACGACTACGATAACAGGACGATGGACCTTCTTATCTACTGTGGATACAATGAGAAGCTGAGCTGGATCGTGCTTCCCTACAGGCACCCTCAGCAGCTTCCTGTTGCCGATACGGGAGAGGAGAAAGGTTTCCCCGAGAACAAGGAGGATTTTCTCCTTCCGTTCAACGACCCGAGACACGAGGAACCGGTGTTCACCGAGGCATTTTCCCAATTGAAGGAGGGAGATATCATTGTTTTCAACGGTTCCCGCTCATATGATCCTCAGGATGATATTGGCTCGGATGGTATCGGTTACGGTGATCCCTTGTGGGTCGCACCGGATATCGGTGAAGATAACAAGAACATCGATGATGGGTTCCCGGAGGGTGAAGTGGATTATGGCGAGACCGACACTCTCTTCTACAAATGGGAGGCCGAGACCTCCATCGATAACAAAAACTACAATATTCCACTGTCAACCGGTTGGCAGGATTCACCCATGTTGGAATGGAAGGTGAGGCTCCCTGCAATGGATGGAAGCCTTCCGGCAGACCAACAGTTCCAGGTCGTCAACGTCACCCTAACGGTCAGGGACCGGGACAATTATCAGGGGACCCACACGATACAGATATTGGCGTTCAAGTCACAGAACAGGCCGGTGGTATCGATCACCGCGATCCCCCAGGTCCCGAAGGAGTTCGGAAGGGACAATGAAGCCTATGTTCTCCCCCAGCAGGAAATTCAGCTCCAGGGATATGCATATGATCCGGATCCCAACTCCGAGCTTTCCTATTACTGGTCCTTCGAGGGAGAATGGAATACCTTTTACAGAGAGGGAGCGACAATTCTTACCGAATATTTCGAGGAAGCGGGCGATTGGAACATTACCCTGACCGTATACGACGGTCCCCTTGACAATATCAACACCCTCAACGGAACATCTACACTTATGCTCCACGTGATCGATAACACGGAGCCGGTTCCTGTGATCAGGGCCGGGCTCAATCCTAATATGAGGGAGGAGGGATCCTATTATCTGGATTCCATCAACGCCTCGAAGAACAGGATAGTCTACTTCAACGGATCATTCTCGTATGATCCTGATGTCTGGGTGCCCGAGGATCTGATAAGGCAGATAGAGGAACACTGGCAGGGTCTTCCCGGTTTCGATGAGGACCTCGATGGGGTTCCGGACATGGAACTCAAATATCAGTGGGACTGGGGCGATGGTTCAAGGACCGAGTCGTTCTCATCCAACTCCCAGGCCGAGCATAAATGGTCAGATAGGGGTGCATCATCCAAGTACAAGGAGTTCTGGCCAGTTGTACTCAAGGTTTGGGATGGAAATACGATCTCGGATTCTGAGGAGTACAGAGTATACATCAACCTGCCTCCGATAGCAGATGCGGGCTCAAACCAGCCCCTGCCTGGACAGGATGAGATCGAGGTTGGAATGACTGTGTTCTTCAACGGCAAGGGATCATATGATGCCAATGACGACCCGAACTACGACGGTAAGAGGCCGGGTGGAGAGTACAACGATCGTCTGGTCTATCTCTGGGACTTTGGAGACGGATCACCAACCGAGTTCGGAATTGCACCCAACCATACCTATGGTTCTGCCACAACATACACGGTCGTTCTTACCGTGAAGGACGGAAAATATTCGGACGAGGATGATATGAAGGTCAAGATCGTTCCTGCGAACAAGGATCCGGTCGGCGTCGTTGAGATCAATGCAGAGAGCTGGATCGACATCAACAGCAGGCAGGTATTCACCAATGTTCCCCTGACATTCGATGCGGCCCAGTCCTTTGATCCGGACGGGGAGTTCTACAATGACGGTCTGGT
>JAYEPK010000471.1:0-2113 GCA_034723935.1 Thermoplasmatota archaeon | reverse complement strand
GTGTTCCTCAGGATGAAATTCACATCTGATGTCACCCCTGGCTCAAGGTATTCCTGAGGGTTCTCGGGATAGACCTCCACACCAGGATTGAAGTTCACTTTGAATAAGAATGTATGTGTCGAAGGTATTTCATACGGACCTTCGGGGTAGAAATTCGAATAGGCCCTCACAACGATACGATATTCTGTCCCGGACATTGCATGGAAAGGATTATTGGATATCTGGACAGGCAGATCCAGATCTTCATGATCGTTCGGGTAGACCGGCGTGGGTGTGAAACCGACCACGTTCCAACCCTCTGGATAAGAGAGTATGTCAATACCGATTATATCAACAGCAGTCCCCTCGTTCCGTAGCTCGAACGGAATGAATACCGTGTCACCGACATTGACCCAGTGCGGTCTTGGACTTTCGAATTCACCATCATCCTGACCCTCTTCCCAGATATATGGGGAGAACTCGGCGTTGGATACCCTCAAACCGGCACCACTCTTGAAATTGTCCGACTTGTCATTATCATCAACCGTGATGGTTGCAAACAACTGGAACTGGAATGATGTCCATGAGGTTGCCCCTTCCGGAGGTTTTACCGGGATCCTCCACTGAAAACTGACGACCAAAGGGGGATTCAAAGCATTGGGCCCAGGTCTGTCATAGCCCGTGTAATTGGTTGACATCGAGGTAACCTGCTTGTACTGGGTCGTCACGTTATCAAATGTATCATCGATGACCAGAACCGTCGTGAACTGATTGTTTCTTCCAAGCGATATAGGAACATTGCTCGTTTCGGGAAGATCATCATGGACCAATTGAACATCTATCCTTATGGTCTGTCCTGGATAAAGGTTGTTTGATTGGGTCGGTTTGACGATCTCGATATTGTCAACCGAGATATCCAGCCAGTCCTCCCTGGTTGGCGGTTCCTCGTTCATTATAATAACTTCAGCTCCTTCGTCCATGGGTATTGCCAGAACTATACCTGGCAATAGAAATAGCATTGATATGAACAATACGGTCCATGCTCTGGACAAGGTGCCTGCTCTTTCCTTCAATGGCATAGCTTCACCCCTTTAATAAGTAGCCTCTGGCTTCCGGGATTTGATATACGTCTGGGAACTATAAAAGTTTTCGCCCACCCCAGTATGGGATCTATAATGATCTTAGCTTTTCAGATGTATACCCGCCGTCTACCACAATCAGGCCTAATGGGGGAGCGGTATATAATTTTATGGTGGCCAGATAAATCAGTAACTAATTGCTTCCCAGTATCTTGCCAATGGACCTGATCATCTCGACCATCCTGAACGGCTTGTGTACTATCTTGATACATCCTGCATCCAGGCATTCACTCTCAATCTCGTCCCTGGCGATCGCCGTGACTGCAATGATCTTTACGTCCGGTGCAATATCGATCATTTTCTTTGCGATCTCAAGGCCGTTCATGTCCGGCAGTATGATATCAAGGAGAACCAAGTCGGGATTCTGGTCCTGGAATATCTCAAGGGCTTCCCCGCCTGCTTCAGCGGTTCGAAGATCGGTGTATCCGTTCAACTTCAGCATCTCAGACATTGCCTTCCGGACCATCTTCCTGTCCTCGACGATCAAGATCTTTGACACGAAGCTAACCTCCTCTTGTTCCCTTGGGGATCCTGAAAATGAAGGTGGAACCAATACCTATGAAACTCTCGCACCATATGGTACCCCTGTGTCTCTCGACCATTCGCCTTGCCATGTACAGTCCAAGGGCCTCCGAGATCGTTGCAACACTGTGTTTCTGCCCGAACCTATCGAATAGCTGATCGACCTCATCCCTGGCCATTCCGCCCCCGGTATCCGAGATCGAAACCTGAGCCATACGACCCACGTCAGTGAAGGAGATCACAATGGCACCCCCTTCCGGAGACATGTTGATGGATGTCTTCAACAGAGAGGAGACAACTTGCACCAGGGCCTTTCTATCACCTTCAACTGTCAGGTGCATTTCATTTGATCCGTCAAGATCGACATGGATGTCCTTTTCTTCGAGACACTCCTTCTCACACGTCAAGGCCTCTCTCACGATCTCCAAGATCGAAACTTTCTTTGAGTCGAACCTGATCTCTTTGTTGAGGTT
>JAYEPK010000470.1:0-2118 GCA_034723935.1 Thermoplasmatota archaeon | reverse complement strand
CCCAGGGCATATCTCCCTGCTTCTCCTCCAGTTCCTTCTTCAGCTTTTCGATGGAGATCTGGACCTGGGGTTTGCCAGGTTCCCTTTTCCTTACACTGAGCAGACCCGAAGAGGCTTCCTTATCACCGATCACAGCAATGAAAGGTATCCATTCCTTTTCCGCATCCCTTATCTTCTTTCCCACTGTTCTGTCGGAGTCTTCGATATCCACTCTGATCCCCTTGAGTGCCCGAACAATGTCGTGGCACATCTCAAGATGTCCGTCCGAGACCGGGATGAGCCTCACCTGAGTTGGAGAGAGCCAGTAGGGAAGTTTTGCGGGCTCCCCCTTCAATGAATCAATGTGAGCCTTTTCGAGAAGGGCATATATCTTCCGCTCGATGGCACCCGAGGGTGATAGATGGAGAATGTAAGGATGTTGCGGATCACCGTTACTATCAGTATAGGTGATATTATATCTTTCACCATTCTCGACATCGATCTGGTCGGTCGTAAGAGCAGAGGCCTTTCCCGCGGCATCAATGAAATTGAACTCGTATTTCAGGAGGAAATAGAAGAACCTCTCCTTCCACATCTCCACCACAATGGGTTGCCCGTATGCCTTGGCCATGTTCTGGACGAATTCCTTGTTCTCTATCCAGAAGTCCCTGGTTACCCTGACAGCCATCTGGAGCCCCTCGGGCATCTTGAAACCTGTCTCGGATAGAATGGACTTTGCAAGGTGGAACCTTGTCATCATCTCACTCTTTGCCTGATCTAGATCTGCACAGAGCGCATGACAGTCGGGCATCGTGAAGGCCCTGAGCCTTCTGAGACCCGCCAGCTCGCCCCTCTGTTCGACCCTGAAGCTGTAACGGGTCAGTTCATAGAGTCTGACAGGCATCTGGCGGTAGGACATGGTCGCATCATGTGCCATCAGGAACTGTCCAAAGCAGGCAGCGAACCTGAGGAATACCCTCTTATCAGGTGTATCTATTGTATACTGTCTTGCGGGAAACCGATCAAGGTAGGATCTCAGAGAGGGGTGTTCGAAGTCATACATTATGGGACTTTCTATTTCCATCCCACCATATTCCTTGACTCTACGGGTGACGTATGTTTCAAGAAGAGATTTTATCAATCTTCCCTTGGGATAGAATCTCAGGTTTCCGGGATCCGATCCTGGTTCATAATCAGCGATCTCAAGCGCCCTCATCGATCTTACATGGGGTGGTTCCTCTGTCTGGGCCCTGTTCTTTGAGATCTCGTACTGGAGGAGCTTTTTCAAGTTCTTGTTGCTGGAAAGATCATACCCCTTGATACTGCCATTATCTTCGGAAACCGAGTGTAATTCCCCATCAAGGTCAAGGACGAACCATTCGGAACGGGCTTCCTTCTCTGCCTTGAGAGCTTTCGATTCTTCCGTCTTCTTTTTCCCCTTTTCCAGCCAGGGTCGGATCTCCCTTGAAAGTTCGGAAAGCGGGTGTCCCTTGCATTTGATATCGAAGGCCTTGTACCATCCGAAAGGAGATCTTTTTACTTCAAGGTCTGTTTCATTCAGCACTTTTTCCAGAAGTTTCAGGATCTCCACTGCATCGTCAGACCTTGCAAGGTCTGATGATAGATGAGCATAAGGATAAAGCATTACCCTGGACGTGTCGACCTTTTTTGCAGTCTCCGTGATAACATCGACGGCTTGTGACACAACTTTATCCTTGAGGTCTCTGTCCCTGGATTCAACGGTACAGAAGACGGTGATACATTCTTCCATCCTGTCCTCCTTGTTTTCGGTACTTTCTGCCAAGTTCTTGATGGCCTTTGTTACGCTGTATTCCATGTGGTCGGAATGAATTAGGAGAACCTTCATGAATATCCCTTGTATGATGTCAAGTAAGAATTCTACTTAATTGTATCGTAAATCATACGTCATGAAAAGGGGAGATCGAAATTTCAAGAAGTAAAAAAATAATTCTGGTCGAAACAACGCTCTGTTTCAAAGAGGCATGAACGTTTCACAAAACCGTTTGGAGACCTCTACAAGATATTCGGTCGGGACAACCTTGCCCTCTCCAAACCTTTTTTGTGCCAATGTGTAAAGAGTGAGCGGTTCGGAAATGTCCTTTCCTTCTTCCTTGCGCT
>JAYEPK010000469.1:0-2121 GCA_034723935.1 Thermoplasmatota archaeon | reverse complement strand
TGACTTTATATTTACTGATAATTATGAAGGTGAGGACGATTTTGATTACAATCTGATCTGGAAGGACATTCGCGATGGTGATGCACCTCCAGAAATGATCCGGGACATGTTCCACAATCTATGGTCTTGGGATAATGAGCATAGCGATAAATCTGCATATGATATCAAGAACCAATCAGGAAATTTTGGAAAATACTGTGCGAAGTTTGGATACCGAGTTGTTGACCTTGACAAGGAATCAGTAAAGATGGATGTTCCATATTACAAGGATCCCTCCGATTATACCTCTTATCAATTAATGGACCAAGAATATGTAGCTATCAAACTACTGAACTTTTCGTGGGAGGAGAGGGAAGATTTTTCAGAAGTCAGACTCTACTTTGATACGGATGATGAGTGGAATGGCTACGTCAGATTAATGCAGGGGAGATTCTCACCATCGGATATTCTTCAGAACGACACTGTGGAATTACCTTCAAATTTTACTGGATGGTATTCATTCGGCCTTGACTCGAACGCCATGATCAATGATGATATGCTATACTTCATTGTGGTTTGCGGCTCTCAGAATGATCAAGAATTGAAGTTGATCAACAACGAGGATAGATACACTCCGATGGACTATCAATACAGTTATGATGGTTCGAACTGGATGGATGCGGAGTGCCAACCAGCAATCCAGATCATAAGCGACAAGTTCAGTTCCAATCTTTACGGGGATGGACTTAGCAACCGTGATGAATACATCATCGGGACACATCCAAAGAAAGCAAATACGGATAAAATGATAATTGGCGAAGATGTGTATAACGACTATTTAGAAGATGGGGAGGAGATATATGCCGGTGGAACCAGTGCTTCTCATACAAAAGGCGGTGTGATCTACCGGACCAACTTTGATGGAGGATCGGATAAATTTGAGGTATACTCCAATTCCTCCGGCTGGATGAACTACGACTGGGATGGTTACGGAGACGCTGACGCTCTCAATTTCACCTATTCCAGAACAGTTGTGCAACCTCCTGCGGATTCACCTTGTGCCTGGGACAATTTATCCTTATTGTTCAAGCTTCGAGACGAATCCGGAGTGTTCATGGACGGATCGGAATCTCATTTGTATATCTGGAAGGGAACCAATACGATCCCTGATTCGAAAGAATCTTCTTCGGGTACCAAGATCATCCCGGGAAGTGTTGTGATCTATAACCGATCCGGATTGGAAACCAGTATGGACCATCAACCCAAGGATAGAAGCCGGGAAATTTATTTCTCCAATCCATTTGAGATAGATACGGATATGGATGGTATTGTAGACGGAAGCGAGATCCAGGCGTTCAACGACACAGATTCCGATAAGAAATGCAACCTCAGGGACACGGATTCTGACAACGATGGAATCCTTGACCGTCAGGAGATCAACTGGAACGGGAACAATGATACCGATAACCTTGAAAACATGATCGACGCGGATTCGGATAACGATGGTCTCATTGATGGTAAGGAAGTTAGCTGGAACTTTGACACTGATGATGATGGTCATGAGAACATGGTAGATCCTGATTCCGATGGCGATGGACTGCCTGATGGCTGGATGGACGGCAAGATCTGGGATCCTGTTGAGGAGGAATTCGTGAATTATTCTATTTTCAAGAGCGATTATGATGATTCCAACTATACATTTCCCCCGGGAACGAGTGGTCAATTTGATCCCTGGGAAGGTGAGGATTCCAATAAAAATGGTGTCCATGATCGTGATGAACCAGATCCAACTAAGGTCGATACTGACGGAGATTCTCTTTGGGATGGGTTTGATGTGTATGGAACCCCTTCGAACAGAACAGGTTTACCTCAGCATTATGGTGAGCTTTATTTCTGTTCTAAAGAGCTGGAAAGTGAAGAATCTCATAAGGGGATGCCCTATTCGGGTGGTGATTATAGAAGATATGGTCAGATTAGCAAAAATGGAGTTGGGTCCAATACTCAATCTACTAATCAGGTAGGGGCTGATTCTGATGGAGACGGTCTAACCGATTTTGAAGAGTTGATTATATGGACCTTAAAGGTTGAAGATTTCATTCCGCCTTACAACATGTCATCATCGTCATATACGGATAAGTTAAT
>JAYEPK010000468.1:0-2121 GCA_034723935.1 Thermoplasmatota archaeon | reverse complement strand
TATCAGCGACCTCAGAACGGACCTGAGCTCGGGGTCGGGAACCGCTTCCTCGGGGGAGCTCTTGAACTTGACGAGGGTCCCGTCGTAATCCAAAAGGATCAGTCGGCGATCTCCATTTCTGTAGTCTTCAAGAAGTTTGTCAGTAATGGTCTTGTCCATCCTCTTGAAGCATTTTTCCGTCTGCATCTCCTTGATACGCCGGAGCTCTGATACGAAATCGGACGCCCATCTTTCCACATCATATTTCCGGATCCTCTCCCTCATGATCCTGTTGCTGCGGGCCTGCTTCTTCTTGGGCATCTCAAGCGCCTGGAAGATCGCATCCGCGATATCCTCGACATTATGCGGATTGACGTGGAGGCATTCTCCAAGTTCCTTTGCGGCGCCTGCAAGTTCCGAGAGTATCAGAACACCGGAATGGTCCGATCTGGATGCGATATATTCCTTCGCGGTAAGGTTCATACCGTCCCGGAGCGGT
Source organism: Thermoplasmatota archaeon (assembly GCA_034723935.1). Taxonomy (GTDB): domain Archaea; phylum Thermoplasmatota; class Penumbrarchaeia; order Penumbrarchaeales; family Penumbrarchaeaceae; genus JAYEPK01. Next base: position 1,643 of record JAYEPK010000468.1, on the reverse strand, counting down.
GTGATCAATGCCACATCCGATGCACTGTAGAGAGCCAGGAGCTGGTTCTCGGGGATGTTCTGAAAGATATACCAGATGGGGACCCACCCCAATCGGGTGAACTTGCCGTTGACCTCTCCAACAAGCTGTTCCACCTCAAGTTTAAGGTCCTGATAGGTGTCCACATGTATCCTGGAGGGACTTGCCACGTTGATCAAGGTGACCTTCTCATGATACTCCGGGTATTTTTCAAGGAAACGTCTGTAACCCCTGATCCGCTGAGGAATGCCCTTGGTGTAATCCATCCTGTCAATGGACATTATTATTTTTCTGTTCTCAACCGTTCTCAGGATCTGTTCTTTTTCCTTCTGGACCTCTTTTGAATCGGGAGCTTTCGAGTAGTGATCGAAATCTATGCTTATGGGGAAGGCCCGGACCTTGACCGTCCTTGCTCCGGCGTTGATGTATCCAAGGGAATTCTCGTAACCTAAAAGCCTTCTGACGCTGCTTATGAAGTGGATCACATAATCGTATGTGTGGAATCCGATGAGGTCAGCTCCCATTATACCGCGAAGGATCTCATTCCTCCAGGGCAAGGTCCTGAACACCTCCGATGATGGGAAAGGAATGTGCAGGAAGAAGCCGATCGACAGCTCCGGGATCTTCTTTCTCAGCATCCGTGGGAGGAGGAATAGATGATAATCATGTATCCAGACGGTATCTCCCTTCTTTGCCACTTCAAGTATTTCGTTCGCGAACTCCTCGTTGACCTTTTTGTATGCGGTCCAATCCTTTTCTTCCATGCTGGCATGATTGATGAAGTAGTGGAAAAGCGGCCATATCGTCTTGTTCGAGAAGCCTTCATAGTAATCCTCGATATCCTGTGATGAGAGGAATACACCACGGCATCTTCTCTTCGTCAAACCTTTCTTGATGTCATCGATATCTTCTCGGGAACATTCTTCTGCTGTAATGCCCGGCCATCCGACCCAGATGGAGTTGCCTTCCTCGTGATAAGGTGCCAGGGCAGTTGCCAATCCTCCGATGCTCGGTGTATACTCGTATCCACTCTCTCCCTTTTTCAAATTCATGGGGAGCCTGTTTGATACCAATATCAATTTACCCATGATAAGACCTCGAACACAACGATACAACTCCAGATGCTGCTGCTTCATATATTATGATTCTACATAGTTCAGTTCCCATCTGTTTTTCAGAAAGACTTTTAGTCGAACGGCATAATCCGCCAATCCGAGCAGCATGCGGGGATGGCTCAGCCTGGTACCATCGGAAAATGCAGGCATTTTCCTGGGGTCGAAGCAAGTGTGCTTCAACCCGGTTCCCTTCCCCGCGCCAATTATTTGCGTCAATTTATCATTGTTCTCAGAATTGGCGCTCGACATCAATTTCATACGGCCAAAAATAATTCCATTATAATTATATCCGTTTTTGCCCTGGTGCTTTGGATTTAGTTTAAGGCCAAGGCCTGGCGGTATCTTTTTACCTGCATGCAACCCAAAGAAGAGCAAGATCCTCAAGAGGATGAAAGCCGGGGTGAAGAAACTGTTCGACACTCATGGTGACAATATCAAATCTGTAGAAGATGGTTTCAGGTATCTTGGTCAAACATTCCTGACCCATTTTGGCATAGAACTTGCCGATCC
>JAYEPK010000467.1:0-9449 GCA_034723935.1 Thermoplasmatota archaeon | reverse complement strand
ATCTAATTTATTATCTTCAATTTTCCCAATCCAACCACCGTGACAATTCGAAAAATATAAGGTTTCGTTATTATTCCAAGCCGGACCTTCCGGAAAATTTAATTCTGTTGCTATTATCTGCCAATTGTCATTTTCGAGAACGGGTTTTTTATTACAGGAAGTAAATATTAAAATGATCGATAATAATACTATAAGAAAAATTGTAAATTTTATATTTTTCATTTGTTGTTCCACATTTTTACTTTAATAGAATAAATTTTTTCACGGACGAAAAGTGATTACTTTTATTGCCTTTTTCAAATCCTTTTACAACATAAAAATAAATTCCACTTGATAAGTTATCTCCATTAAATTCAACTTTATGTGAACCTGCAAACTGCACTTTTCTAATTAATGTTGCGACTTTTGCACCAAGTAAATTATAAATTTCAATTGTAATTGCACTTTTCGTTGGCAAGTAATATTCTATTGTTGTTGTATTATTAAACGGATTAGGATAGTTTTGATTTAGTTTAAATTGTTTCGGATTTCCGTTCATGGCTACATCTTTTATATCAGTTCCGGAATATAACAAGTGTAAATTATCAATATAAATTGTTCCTTTTGTAAGTTCTCCGTTGCTTGAATGATGGTCATAAACGGATCTCAACGGTAGGTCACCGTGTCTAACCATCATCTCGAGTCCTGTCGGACCTTCCAGGGTCAGGTGGATATTCTTCGAGGAAGGGAGGTAGATCCTGAAATACTGATCCAGCGGTCCACTTGAATATTCACTCTCATATTCGATTCCCTCATGCAGCTCGGGTATGGCAATATCTATGGCTCGTTCTCTCTCATTATTGAGACGGTGGACCTCCACGAAGGACCATTCATCATTGAGCGATATTATCAGGTAGTAAGGGCCTTCCTTCATAGCTGGTGGGGTGATATTCAAATGACCCTGGTAACCTCCATCCTTTGGTACATCCATTGATATGATCCCGGATGCAAGCCTGGTATCCATGGCATCCAGGTACTGGTCATCGGATAGATAGATGGAATCCTTCCATGTCTTTCCTGTAATGGATGCCTCTCCGATATTGACCACGTAATAGGTAATTGAAGCGGTATCACCGATGGACAGTGTCTCGGGGATATTGTAGCCCATGACCGTGAGATCAGAATAGGATTGGGGATCATCGACAACCTCGATATCTATCGTATCACCCTCCAAAGATCCCAGATCGTCCCCCGTGAAAGAATACGATACCTCTTGAGATCCAGTAGAAAGGAATGGTAATAATCCGGGTGACCTCATCTCTGATGTCCTTCCATCGCCGAATGTCCACTGGTGTCCGATGTTCTGACCAGGCAGGTCAGAACCCTTGAATCTCAGTGAATCTCCAATTGCAAGGGTACCTACGAACCTTGGTGAAAGAATGCGTGCTCCCGGTGGAAAGGCTTGCAGGTATGGATAATCCACCCCATCGAAAATTGCCCAGGTACTTCCGAAATCCCACGATGAGAATGTGGCCCTTGACTTCATTTCAAGAGTGGTCCTCCCCTCACCGCCGTCCGATATTTCCTGTCCTGATGTCTCATTGTCCCAGTAGCAGTTCTCCACCGATCCTTCCGTATCATTACCAACGAGCCCCCCTGTGTTTTCGTATTCCGCTGATCTCACCTCACCGGCGGAATAACAATATCTTACGATCCCCTCGTGATTGATCCCAATGAGCCCTCCCCCGAAATTGGATGTTAGTGTTACAATTGAGGTGGAAAAAGAATTCTCTATAGATCCTGTATTACTTCCGACAAGTCCGCCAGCCGTGGACCCATCAGATCTGTTATATCCGTCCATACAATCAACCCTGCCGGACGAGAAACAAACGGATATGTCGCCATCATTTGTTGCTATCAAACCTCCCAAGCCACCATTACCATTCACGTTTCCCGTAGAAAAACATCTGGAGACAACGGCATTATTTATCCCTATAAGGCCACCGATCATTTCGGTTCCGAAAATGTCACCTGTTGAATAGCAATCCGTAATTGGGGCATTGCCAAAATTGGTGGCTATCAATCCTCCAGCCATTGCCTTCTCGCTTCTGACATCTCCGGTAGAGTGGCAATGGGATACCTCTTCCTCATTATCCCCTATCAGTCCTCCGACGACACCAGAACCTGTTACATTTGTGGTTGAGGCGCAATTTGAGATAGTTCCCCCCTTATCATTCTCTCCGATCAGCCCTCCAACCATACTTATCCCAATTACATTCCCGGATGAGGAGCAATCTTCAACTTCACCGCTATTCGTTCCCACGACCCCACCAGTGTTGAATTGATAGACAATACCACCACCAGTGGAGGTTCCATTCACCTCTACGTCAACATGGCAATTGGATAGAGTACCTTCTTCATTATTACCGATCAATCCTCCAACGGTATGTGCTCCTGTAACGGAGCCTGAGAAGGAGCAATTCGAGATCGTACCCTTGTTGAATCCCACGAGGCCTCCTACGGTCATATTGCCCGTAATGTCGTATTCAACCATGTCCAGATCCTTTACACTGCCATCGGGTCCGATATGTCCAAAAAATCCAATGGAATTCCAATATCCATTGGTACTCATATTTCCGATCCGGTCCACATATATTCCTGAAATGGTATGGTCATTCCCATCAAGGCTGCCTGTGAAGGGAATTCCACTCCACTTTAGATCAAGCATATATTTCTTATACCTCTCACCAATCGGAAGGAATCCCGCTCCATCGTTCCATGTTTCCGTTTCCGAGGCATCAATATCGTTCTTCAGAACATAATAGGCACTAAGGTTCTCATTCATATTCTGTAGATCCCAAACGTCCTCTATGATGAAAGGATCGCTTGATGTTCCGGATCCTCCTCCGAAATACCCTTCGACGCCCCCTACCTCGATGTCGTTCATCATCGAGAAGGATGGAAGGACCATGATCATGATCAGTAAGATGGCCATCATACTCTTGAATTTCATATTCTCTCACCTTATACGTTCAATTGTAGATCCAACCGGGAGAACCTGTATTCTCCATAGGTTTCTTGGATCCGGTTTCTATAGCATTTCCTCTAACAGGTGTATATATGTCTGGAACCGACATCGATACAAATACTGCAATTTCTGATAGATCATACAATGATCTCATATTTTCCACTCCCCATTTCAATTATTGGGAATAGGGTGAAATAATAATGTGGGTCATATTAAATAAACATATTTAATAGACATGAAAATACCATTTATATATTATTATTGCACAACCAATATTATTTTGTTTTTTAACAACATAAAGACTGAAACAATTGTTCCGCCTGGGCATTTGAATAACGAATATGTGCCTAACATGTTAAAATTGACATCTGTTTTTATCATTGATGGTTGCCTTTCAAGGATGTTTATATTGGGGGAGATATAAAGCACTGTCAATAATCGACGTCGATATCAATACACATTTCGGCATATTGACTTCATACATGATTCAGGAAAGAAGTCCCGATTTACCTGTGGGGAAGATGAATCCAAGCACTACCAGCACAGGGAACACGATGAAAGCTATGTAGACGATGGCTTTCCCGGAAGCGGGATAGTCCCAGTATCTTGTCACCCAGTAGATAAGACCGAATATCATTACGAACAGGATGCCTGTTATCACGTACCTGTAGGTCCTCTCCCTGTCATGGGGCCAGTCCTTCCGGCCCCTTGGATACTTCATTCCAAGGTATCCGAGGATCAATATCGAAAGTACAAAGAGGACCAATGTTGCAGTTACAATGAAACTCACCAATCAGCTCTCCTCCCATTCATGTAGATCATCCAGGTCGTGTTCGATAGTATCAAGGTCCACGATCTTCTCTTTCTTCTCGTTCTGAGCGATCTTTTTCGAGGGAGCCTTCCGTGGAACGGTGCTCCCGGCTTCTTCCATGTCATCTGGAGTTTCCCGGGCGCGAGCCTTCTTTGTTCCCTTCTTCCTCTTTCTCTCGTATTCCCTTCTGAGCTTGTCATACGCCTTGATCATCTTGGAGGTGATCGACGGCTTTATCTCGTCAAGGATCTCCTCCAGATCCCCCATTGTCATTGGCTGCGGTTTCTTCGTTTCCAGTGCTCTTTCGAGACCGAGCGATGATGCTTCCCTTACAAGGTTCGCAAGGTCAGCTCCCGAGAAACCTTTTGACCTCAGCGCAAGCTTCTTGACATCTATCACGTCGGAGGCATACTTACCCTTGAGGTGAACCTTCAGGATCTCCTCCCTAGAGACACGGTCAGGAGGTGGAATGTACATCACCTTGTCGAACCTTCCCGGCCTCATCAGGGCGGGATCGACGAGGTCAGGCATGTTCGTTGTTGCAACGATGATTATGCCCTCTGCATCGTCCATGCCGTCCATCTCGGAGAGCATGATGGAGAGTACCCTTGGAGTAACATCATCCGTTGAGTAGAAATCCCTCCTCTTTGCGATGGCATCGATCTCATCGAGGAAGAGGATGCACGGGGATCTTGCCCTTGCCTCCTCGAAGAGTCCGGAAACCAGGTTCTCCGATTCCCCGTACCATTTTGACATGACATCGGAGCATTTGATCCCGATCATATCCACGTTGAGGTCCGATGCAACTGCTCTGAGCATCAGTGTCTTTCCGCACCCGGGCGGACCGAACATCATTATTCCCTTGGATGGTTTGACACCATACTTCTTTGCCATTTCGGGCTCCAGAAGAGGTAACATCAGAGCGTTCTTGATCTCCCTCTTTACATCCTCCAGACCTCCAATATCATTGAAGGAGGCCTTGCGGAAGCCGACCATCTCGGAGATCTTCTTTCCGACATCGGCCGAAACCATCTCCTCGACACCGTATTCCAGTGGAAGCCCCTCCTCACCGATCCTCCTGATCCCGAACGGTATCAACGAGGCAGGTATCACTGAAAGCAGTCCGAGAACGAGCCACATAGTGATATCAACATCAGCCCATATGATGGAGATAACTCCGAACAGGAGCAGGACCCCGGCAGGGATGAGCATCTTTCCAATGATCTTGGGATCTCTTTTAAAACCTGCGTCTTCTGAGAGAAGATGCCTGAATACCCAGTAACCGGCGACCATGGCAAGTCCCCATCCGATAAGACCGAACATGGGAACAAGGGACCCCATGGTATTCTGAAGGACGGTGGAGATCATATCCGTATCCACATAGGTCAGATCCCCGAGCATGTTTGCAACATCCACGGGGCTCCAATTCGGGTCCACACCCCTCTGGAACTGAACGAAGCTCCTGTCATGAGAGGGAGAAGCGATAAGAGAGAACAGCTGGAAGGTTCCCGATGGTGCGATCACAAGAAGGAACAAGCTGGCAGATATCCAGACAACGGTTCCCATGAACAGGGAGAATGCAACTGCCGCTATGATGGGTACGGCGAACCCAAGGCCGAAACCGGCTGCAAAGATCGTTAAAAAGCTTAAGTAAGCATATTTCCAGTCGAAGAACCCGCCGATCATGACGACCAGGGAGAATAACAAGAATACCCACCCCATCTCCGTTGATTGATAGGATGCGGCTGCCGTTACAAGAACGGCCATAACGAGCATCGAGATGTACGGGAACCTCCATGCGACGCCCGTCAGGAAAGCTGCAAGTATAATAACCATCCACCATGGGAAGAACGGAGCCCAGAAAAGACCCAGAAGGGAGAGGAGGAGTATTGCTCCACTCCTTACTATCCTGTTCTTCAGCTCCTCGTCCTTCAGTATCTTCTCGAAAAGTGTCTCCTTGGTATTCTCTTCTTTCTTCCTTGCTTTTCTCTTTTTTTCGTTCATGGTCTCTCTCAGGAAACCGATCTTTACGGCGCCATGGAAGGAAAGGACCGTTAGTGCAATGATGATCAACAATCCGAACAGTTCGAAGAGATACGGCCTCTCCTCCGTTTCGGTAGATACTTTGTATGTCTGTCTGTTCACTTTGAAATCGAATGTGAATTTTCCATCATCGTTGGGAACCTCAACGTTGAAGACCGACCTCTTACCATTATAGGTCACTTCTACTCTGTATGCTCCTCCGTTCACTTCCTGGTCTGTTGAGGCAATTCCAGCAACACTGGACCTTGTTTCAAAGGAAAATGTCTCGTTGGAGAATGTTACCGTGGCTCCATCGGCCGCTCTCTTTTCGGTGTCATCTTCAAGGATGATGTAGATCTTACCTCTGTAGATCGTGTCCAGGGGTGGAGCACGCTCATATTCGTAAACCTGATTGTTTGAAGTGATCTTCTTGTCATACTGATCGTAAGCATCCACGTAGAAGGTTATTCTCGAGCCCTCGGGATAGGATATAAGATCGTATGTCATGGCCGTCGAGTTAATCCTTCTGAAATAATCAACACCGGAGAGCGGGTCGTAGTTCGGGATGTTCATGGTAAAGAGAAGGTCCGCCTTTGCTATGGCAACAAAGGGATCTCTAGAAGTAATATTGATGGTCACGTTCTCTCCTTTTTCGGGCTGTTTCGGTTCCCAATCCAGGATGATATTGTTCTCGAAATCGGTATCCTGCCAGGACCCGTTCTCAAGAACCGTGTAAGAATATGTGGTTGATGTAAGTGGATGGTTCACTTCATCATAGGCTATTATCCTGTACTGAATGGTGTATCCACCTTTGTATCCCTGTATCTCAACTTCCATGGCGGTCTGGTTAATTCTGGTGAAGGAGTTCCCTCCTTCCGGGCTGGTGATACCTTCATGGGACCATGTCATGCGTACCTCGGCTGCATTTATTGTCTGCGATGTCTTTGAAGTTATTGTTATTCGGACAGGTTCCATGTTGAACGGGGCCCTATCGTTGATATGGTCAGGTTCCCTGTCTATGTTCACCGCTTCCTCGAAGACCGTCGTTGACCATTCTGATCCTCCGTTGGGTATCAGATTTATCAGCAGGAGGAGTCCCATGAGCAGAGATACTGCAAGAAACCCCTTCTTGAACCTTCTTCCTTCGTTCATTTGTTTTCCACCCCTAAGAACCAACACTTACCTTCTGTTTCTCAATGATCTTCTTCTTTAAAGCCGTCCTCTTTGCTATGCCAAGGGCTGCGAGGCCGGCCAGCATGTATTCCACCGGAACGGTGGCTGTCTGGGCTATTGTTACCGGGGTCACATTCGGTGTCGCAGTGATCACCGGAGCGACATTGACGGATGGGGCCACCACAGGTACCGAGGGCGGTGGTGGGATCGGAGCGGCGGGAGCCGGGATTGGAGCTGGAGGAGGAGGGGGCAATGGAGGAGGGAGTGCACGGATGATGGTGATGTAGAAAGCTGATATCTCCTCGCTCCTGTTCTCTCCCATCCAGCTTGTTGATCTTAACCTGCTGTCCCCAGTGAACAATCTTTCCTTGCCGTTTCCGTTTTCGGAAACGACGTTGATCATTACTGACCATGTTTGGTCTATCAGAAGCTCACCGATCTTCCATGTAAGCACCCAATGGTCACCGGTTAAATTGGGAATGAATCCCATAGTTCGGTTCGATGAACCCATGGTGTAATCGAACTCATCGGAAAGATGGAGCTCTACAGTCGTGTTCATGCCTGCAGTTAAATTGTAGAACTGATTGGATATCTGCATGTAGATGTTCACCAGCTCCTTGGCTGTCTGGGCCCGGTAGAACTCCCCTCCGGTGTAATCTGCCATCCAACCGAGCAGTTCCTCGTCCACGAGTGGTCCGAGGCCGATGGTATACAGCTTAATGTCCTTCAAGACCATCTCATCCATCTGAGCCAATGTTACGTTCGCACTTTCGGGGTCCGGCACGCCATCGGTGAACATGACAACTATCTTCTGGTTCTCGGCATTGCCGAACCCATCGAACTCGTCGATGGTCGCTTCGATACCTGCCTGATAGTTGGTCTGACCCTGGGGGGCCCTTCTTGCAAGAGCTTCCAGGTCTGCATGGACCTGGGGGTAGGCTGAGGTCAGGTGGCTGTTCGAGTTCACGGGGCCGGCATTGGTGTCGAAATACAGGACGACCGCCCGATCGAAAGGTGCGATCATATTGTTCACGTATTCATGGGTGGCAAGGATCCTCAGTACCTGTGGATCGAACGTCTCAAGGGATCCCGAATGGTCCATGAGGAATACAACATCTTGAGGTGCAAGTGTTATTCCCTTGCTCCCTGTCCCGGAAATTGTCACGGTCACGTTCGCCGAGTTTGGAGTATTTTCCGAATTTGATCTCCAGATGGAATCGGAGGAGCTGGATATCCTGGATGAGAGATAACCTCCTCCAGTGTAGGCATCTCCACAATCTGCCGTTGGCGAAAGGACGATGAACAGGAAAGCAACCGTGATAAGAACCGCTGTCGATGCAGCGGTTCTAACAGGGGCCTTCCCTATCCATTGGCTCATTGGTGAACGCATCACCCTTCCATCCAGACCTTTGTTTATGAAGCTTTTCCGGAGATTCTCTGTTTTTGACATTACTTTGTCTTCTCATCATCCCAGCTTTCCATCTCCGGTATGGTTTCTTCCTTCTTCGTTCTATTGAAGAGGTTCGGTCTCCTCGGCTTGTTCTCCGGTCTGTCAGCTGCTGCTTGCATTCCGGTTTCCTGCGGTTTTGACTCATTCTTCGTCCTTCCCTCACCTCGTGCCCACTTCGTGAGTATGCCGAAGTAGGCCAGGACGAAGATCGAGATTATAAGGATCACGAATAGTATGAACCAGATCATCGGGAGTGCCTCCGTGAAGGATTCAAGGAATGTTCTCTCCTCAACCTTTCTGTTCACATTGATAAGGCCGGAGGTAGTTGCCTCGTTGCCGAGTTTGTCTGCAGTCCTTAGCTGGAACACATGCGCTCCTCCATCTGAACCTGTTGTGGGCCAGAAGAGAACATACGTATCTGGATTTGATGCGTTGGAGTCAGGGGTCATCTCTCTCCATCCTGAAGAATCGATGTTTATCATAACGACATTGACTCCGGATGGGTCCTTTATGGTAGCTTCGAATATGACAGAGGTTCCCTCCTTCACATTCCCCAACCTGACCTCCTCGTCACCCTCAAGCCAGTAATAGTCAAGAGAGATATCGGGAGCGGAGTTGTCGAAGTCGATCCCGTAGATGGTTTCTTTTGAATTTCCTGCCCTGTCCCATGCTGTGACCATTATCGTGTGGTTACCGTCCGCATAGATCCTGGTATCAAGGAGGAACTCATAGTACATCCCGCTTTCTCCTTTGAATATCTCGGTATCCTGTGCCTGGTCAATGGATGTCATTACCTGCCTGATCCCGATCGTATCATAGGCATAGATCCTGATCGTCTGCACTCCGGAGAACACTTCTCCAGGGGTGATGGTCGCCTGTGATATCACCGGGTCTGTATTATCAACGACCACCTCGACATCGAAGTTGGTATCATGTCCCGCCTGGTCCTGGGTTATCACTGTTATCTTGTGGATGCCGTCATTGAC
>JAYEPK010000466.1:0-2130 GCA_034723935.1 Thermoplasmatota archaeon | reverse complement strand
CTGTAAGGCGTATAGTGCTCACCGGGACCATAACAATTGACAGGTCTTACCCTAACGGTCTTTGTTCCATACATCTCAGTAGAGTTCATGCACATTAACTCCCCTGCCCATTTGGTTATCGCATAATCATTCATCTGATATGTATCCATGATCGGGTTGTTGACCATCACGTCCTCTGACATCACCCCTTTGTAATCCCCGTATACCTCCGCGCTCGAAAAGAAGATCATTCCAAACTTCAGCTTCTCTTGCAGGCGGATAATATGCTTTGTTCCGATGACGTTAGTTTGCCACAGGTTCTCATAGTAATCCTCGCCGTTCCACCTCCCGTATTCCGCAGCAAGGTGATATACATAGTCAAAATCGTGCTCATCAAAGATCCGTTCCACCTGTCGATAGCTCCTCACATCGCAGCGGACATAGTCATCACGCTCGGTATTATAAAGGTCGCATGAAACCACCTCATGTCCCCGCTTCTCAAGTTCGTTGCAAAGATTCGTCCCTATGAATCCTGCACCGCCAGTTACCAGTATCCTTTCAGTTTCCATATCTGTCACCCCTGTACTTTCTCTATTCGTTTGCATTTAAATATTACCGTTCCTCCTTCAGTATAAGGCTCGCCCGGATCAACGCACTGCATATACGCATGATCCGGGTCATCCGCTGTGGTCAATCCAAGCTTTACCGGACACCAGTCATGCTCCAGTATCAAAACATAATGGAGCAATGTCGAGAGGGCATGTGTGCATAACGCATCCGTACCCTCCAGCACAATCTCAGGATCGTCTATCATTATCTTGTCTCCGGTTTTATATACCGGGCATTTTCCTCGTATCTCATGAACCGTGATCTCTAACAACTTTATCAGATCCTGCCCGAGTTTGTGGTTATCCCAACAATCATCTCTCCAGCACTTCCATCACCAAAAGGATTTTCCCAGTTATTCTTGCTGTTGAGCATCTGCCCCACCCCTTTAAATATCCTCCCCGGATCTGTTCCAGCAAGCGTGTTCGAGCCGACCTCCAGTGTTTCGGGTCTCTCTGTGTTATCCCGGAGCGTAACGCATGGCACCTTCAGGATACATGTCTCCTCCTGCACACCTCCTGAGTCGGTTAGAACCAGTTTTGCACCCGCTTCCAGCTGCAAAAACTCCAGAAAGCCGAGTGGGTGGATCATCTCAACGCCGTCAGTTTCCAGCCCGAACTCCTCTATTTTCTTGCAGGTTCTCGGATGTACCGGGAATATCGCCGGAGTTGAGAACTCCCGGCAGACCAGACTCAGACCGTCCAGGATTCCTTTCAACCTTGCTTTTACGTCAACATTCTCCTGCCTGTGAGCTGTGACAAGGAAGTACTCTTTGGGCTTAAGACCTGAATGTTTCAGCACATCCGATTTCCTTTCAGCAATCTCCAGATTCTGGTACACGGCATCAACGATGGTATTGCCCGTAACAGATATCATAGCTTCATCTATTCCTTCTTTTAACAGATTCTCCCTGGCTTTCCTGGTCGGAGCAAAGAGATAATCCGAAATATGATCGGTAAGAACTCTATTAATCTCTTCAGGCATTCTCCGGTCATAACTTCTCAGTCCTGCCTCAACATGTCCGACGTTGATATGAAGCTTTGAGGCAGCAAGCGCACCTGCGAGAACCGTGTTCGTGTCGCCCTCAACAAGAACCACATCAGGCTTTTCTTTCATCAAAACCTCTTCAATTCCCGAAAGCATCCTCCCGGTCTGCCCTCCATGCCTCCCTGATCCGACATCGAGATTATACCTCGCCTCAGGCAGTTCCATCTCCTCAAAGAACACCCTGTCCATCTCATAAGAATAATGCTGCCCCGTGTGCAGAGTGAAGTAGTCCATATCTCTGTCATCACACGCCCTGATCACAGGAGACATCTTAATGATCTCAGGCCGGGTTCCGAGAATGATACAGATCTTCATCTATGACCTCCCTCCCCTACCCCCAACTTCGAGATCACATTCAACAGTGATCTCTTCTCTGCGATGAGCCATATCACCGAGCCCGGAACCCCAAACCCGTGCGACACCGGATTCTTTGCTGACGTGTCAAAATCCCCGTACCTGCACTGGATCTGCACCTCTGCCATCCGTAAATTCAGGTCA
>JAYEPK010000465.1:0-2131 GCA_034723935.1 Thermoplasmatota archaeon | reverse complement strand
ACAAGTCTCCTGTTCGAGCAACAGTTTTGGAAAAATATAATACTTTCTCATGGAAGTTGTGAGCCTGGCCGTTTTATATTCGCGATCCATATTTTAAGAAAGCCAACTAATTTCGTAGATGGTGTGTTGGGCCATTGTTAAGAGAATCCAAAATGATAAGTACACACTCTGTCATTTTATCCGGGGGAGCAAAATATGGAAAGATATTTCTGCATCGCTCTTGGCATCTTGCTAATGCTGCCGATGTCTCTACTCGATTACGGAGAGGGAGCAGAATATGAATATCAATATTTTGAGGTTTTTCAAGAATCGAACAGAACGCTCACGCAAAATGAGGAGTTCTTCATCAACCTGGAGTACCTCTCTCCCGGATACAACATCAACTACGAATGGAAACAGGTCATGGACCATGATTCCAGTTTCTCCTTCTGGATATCAAGGGACTCCATATCGGTCTATTCCGAGTCGGAGATAAACATCTCCTCGGGGGATTATTTCATCGAGGAATACGGCCACTACTCGATACACTGGACCCTGATGACGGAAGGGCAATCGGAGAATATCAGCTACAGGGTTATCGTTGCCGATGCACCGGACCTGAGCGGTATCGAGATCGAACTCGGCGTAGACAGAACGACCGAGATAAGACAGATGGAGATCGGGATCGTCCCGCTCACGATAAAGAACAGGGTCGGACACGGGGTTACTATCACAGGGATCGAGTGGAACGGTTCAATGATGAACAGATCATCGATAGGGGAATTCTCCGAGTACATCGATGACGGTTCGAAGAAGGTGTTCGATCTTTCCATCGCCGTCTTTGGCAGTTCACGTCTCGGAGATCACGACCTCGAGATGAATGTGACCTTTGATTACTTAATGAACCAGACAACATATTCCGGACTATGGCAAGTGAATATCATGGAGGACTGTGTAAGGGTGTTCGAAAAGGACACCGACCATGATGGAATATCCGATACCGCGGATGCCTTTCCTCTGGACCCCGCAGCATCCGCTGACCTCGATGGGGACCAGGTCCCGGACGCCTGGAACTATGGTATGGACCAGTCCGGTTCCACCACCGGGCTCTTCCTCGATGCGTTCCCGATGGATGGAGCTGCAAGTGTTGACAGCGACTGGGACGGATACCCGGATTCCTGGAACGAGGGTGTTGATATCGAGAATATCACAACAGGTCTGGAACTCGATTCCTTCCCGGAAGACCCTGCAGCTTATCTCGATGCCGACGGGGACGGGTACCCGGATTCCTGGATCGAGGGTTACGTGGTCAATGATTCGACCACCGGGTTGACACTGGATATGTTCCCCGGGAACGGGACGGAATGGAAAGATAGCGACAGTGACGGGGTAGGGGACAATACCGATGCGTTCCCGGAAGACCCTTCCGCCTCTATCGATACCGACGGGGATGGATATCCTGATGGGTGGAACGAGGGAATGAGCGGTAGCGATTCCACAACAGGTCTGAAACTGGACGAGTTTCCGGATGATGCTGATAAGTGGGAGAAGGGCAGTCCGGCTCTCATGATATTGATCATCGTCGCAGTAATTCTTATACTGCTGGGAGGGGGGGCTGCAGCATACTTCTTTGTGATAAGGAAGAAGAAAGGAACCTCGGATGAAGTAGACTCAAGTTGAAAAATGCAGAACTGCATGGATACGGTGTGAGGTTGATGGTAGCTCGTCACTGAATTGTCGTCGTATCAAAGCTCGGAAATACCTTCGACCAGAGATTTAGTTGTTGTACCCAATGACGATAT
Organism: Thermoplasmatota archaeon; assembly: GCA_034723935.1. Lineage (GTDB taxonomy): Archaea > Thermoplasmatota > Penumbrarchaeia > Penumbrarchaeales > Penumbrarchaeaceae > JAYEPK01. The sequence goes on along the minus strand of JAYEPK010000465.1, from coordinate 350 downwards.
CACTAACAATTAAGTTCAGGTTCATAAGTTCGTGACTATACTGGGAAAAAAGAGGAAAACCCCAGGGAAGAAGATGAGGAGAACTCGGACATTGATCCATATTGATAATATCCAGATCCAATGGATATCATTGGCAGACCCATAGAGAATAATAAAGATTTAACTATCATGAATGTTGTTCGTTGTTCAGTACGGTGATATATGTGCATGGTTTGACACCTCTCCAGCTGAGGACCGAGCTGTCCAGGAAGCTCAAAGATCGTGGGATATCTAGAGCATCTCTTTTCGGATCCCACCATAGAGGTGACCATACACAAAACAGCGATATTGACCTAATTATCGAACCCTTC
>JAYEPK010000464.1:0-9457 GCA_034723935.1 Thermoplasmatota archaeon | reverse complement strand
CGCTCTTCAAGCTAAATGAGCTAGAGGACCGGTTGAGGCGGACGGAGAGGGGAGCAGAGCTGAGATGGGCAGAATCCAGGATCGACGAGGTCAGTGATGCTGAAAGAAAAGTGTTCCCTGAACAGTTCGCTATGAGAAGGAAAAAAGGGAAAAAATAGGAATTCCCTGATGGAACATTACTGCACTCGATCACATCTTGTGCATCTGGAATACGGACGAATGCTTTTGGATTATTTTTCGGAAGCGACCTCCATGACCCCGTAGACTCCAACGTCCTGGAAAGTATATCTGTTGCTTTTTTCCCCGTCAGGGACCAACGGTACCCTCTCTTCTTCGATAGGTAGTGTTGCAGGTCCGTAGGGCATACCGATCCTTTGCGGTCTTCTTTCCTTTCTTCCGGTCAGCGATGACACCGTTATCGCCATGCATACAAGCCATACGAAGGTCGTAGAGATCAGGAGGATTGTGGGGGCGTCCTCCCGGTCAAGCAGCTCCTCCATCCTCTGGTCCAACAGAGGTGAGCTGGAAATATCAAGGGAGTGGGCCCATATCGCGGTTCCGGCAAGGGCAATGATAAAGGAAGCGGTGATCAGAAAAGTGTTCGCGATGAAACTGCCCATGTTCCATCCATCATCCGGATTGGTAAATAACCACTACGGTCATATTATCACAAAAAGCACCGGTACCTGAGGGCGGTACCGATACTTATTGCATCTTCCAAACCTTCCAGTTCCTTGATCTCCTCCATGCCCTTCGAGATGAATGCACTTATTGCTCCCTTTCGAAGCCTGTTGGACCTCATCCGGCTCATGCCTTCTTTCTTGTTATAAATTCATCAAATAGTATTTATGGTCATATTTTCATTTTAATAATTTTTCCAGATAATATTGAAAATTGCCGGGTAAATAGTTAAATAAGCACAAAGGGATGTTGTTTTGTTCAAAAACACGAGGTGAACGTAATTGGAAGAAAATGAAATAGAAGAGCAGTTCGTGACCTTGAAGGTCGCGGCAAGTGCGATAAGTTCGATAGATTCGGGAGTGGCTCGGATACATGAAAGCTACCTGAATGATTTCGAAGAAGGTGAGATGGATCTTGTCGAACTGAGAGCAAATGAGAAGAAAAAGGTAGTAAAGCTGGTGGCCGACAAGCTGGCCAAAAAGAACGTGGTCGTACTCAGGGAAGGGGACATGGAATTCCTTGAGGTCAAAGAGGATGATGATGTGGAAATCCACCCTTACCATACCCTTGGTGAGGATCTCAAGGCCTCCTGGAAGAAGTTCCGGGACAGACTGACAGGAAAGCATGAAGAGGAGGAAGATAAATGAGCATAAGGACAAGGATACAGGCAACGAGCATAACACATCCGTTCTCCATGAACAAAAAGATCGATAATTACCTCAGTGAGAATATGCCGGACCTTATGGATGAGCACAAGATCGCTGACAGGAACGATATCGCAGATCTCGATGACAAGTTCGATGGATACGAGAAGAGAATGGATGAGCTGGATCTCTGGAAGAAGAAATTCGATGTGGATCTGAAAAGCTCCGAGAAACGGATGCAGAGGCTGAACTTGAAGTATGGTATCAAAGGAGGTGAGTGAAAATGGAACCGAACACTATCTGGCTGATCATTATCATTGCTGCGATCGTTGCAGTTCTACTGATCCTCATATCCATTATAACATACAGGGTCAAGAAAAAGAGGAGCATGCCGTCCCATGTGGAACTCTACTTCGGGGAGAACTTCAGAAAGATAATGGGTGAGTGGGATTTTGTCACCCGTGACCGGGTGAAGGGATTCAAGAAGGATATCAACAAGAGGTTGTCGGTCGCTGGAAGTGATATCGACATTCTCGAGAAGAACAGGACCAAGCTGGACAGGAGGCTTGGTGTGCTCGATCGTGAAATGACCAGGCTTGAGGGCCTTTAAAGGAGGTGCAGTGAATGGTAGAAGATATCATTGATGAAGAAGAACAAGGAGGAGGTTTCATGAACTGGTTGAAAGGCATCTTCCACAAGAAAGAGGAGACAGAAGATGAACAGGAGAGCCCTCAGTACAAGAGAAAGCTTCTCGACGGCAGGATCGAAAAATATCTCGATCAGAACATGGACTCATACGTCCAGGAGTATGGTATCGTAACAGGTCTGGACCTTGAAGGATATGAGATAAGGTACAGTAAACTGACGGGAAAGATCGGTGGTATGAAGGAGTATCAGCTGTCCGCCGAGGCAAGGATCTCCGGTATGGAAAGGGACATCGAGGAGGTCAAGAAGGCTTCAAAGCCCAAAAAGAAGTGAGGTGATAGGATGCTTGAAAAGATAATTGAAAAATTCAAGGTAGTGAACTCCGTCGGAGAGAATCTTGGCAAGGTAAAAGAGGTCTTTCTCGATGTCGGAGAATGGGAAGTGGTAGCCTTTGAGATATCTCCGGGTATGCTGAAGAAGGATTATCTTCTGAAGATCTCGGAGATCGAGAAGTTTGATCTGGAAGGTCTCCAGATGATCTTAAAGGATGAGCATGAGCAGGGTGAGGTCCCGAAGACACCAGTGAAGGAGATGTATCCTGTAGATGAACTGAAGAAGCTACATGTCCTTGACAAGGATGGGGAGAAGATGGGAAAGATCTACGATATAGAGATCCCATACGAGAAGCTCAAGACCTTCAATGTCTGGCGGGTTCTCATCAAGATGGGGATAAAGGAGAGAAGGCTCCGTATCTCCCCTGATGAGATCTCTGAGGTAATGCAGGAGATCAAGCTGAAGAAAGCAGAAAGCGAATATACCGGTGAGGAAGCGGAGTGATCTGACTTCCTCATCTTTCTTTCTTTTTTCTGAGGGCCGAAGCAATGCATGAAGAAGCGGAATTGTCGGGGAGCATAGGAAGCGATCCGCTCAGGGAACTTCTTGAGGTCGATGAATTCTACAGATGGAGTTACAGAATAATGACATTGCAGACCTATGATCTAGAGAGCGGTGTCTTGCTGAGAAAGAAGAACCGATGGAAATTTGTATCCATGATCCAACTCCTGATCATGGTATTTCTCTTGTTCGTCCTTATGGTCATCATGTTTGGTTCTTCGATCCTATGAAAGATTAAAGCCAAGATAACAGTTTAACAGCAGGGTGAGATCATGACGGCGATCACTGAGAACTTACATATTGTCATAATGGGTATTCTAACACTCATTGTTATCCTGTATGCTCTCTATACTGTGATTTCGATCATAAAAAGAAGGATCAAGGTGAGGGATGCATCAAGGGAGGTAGCCATTTTGAAGATGGACCTCCTCTCCAAACAGGCCCATCTCGAGAACCTCATCGAGGACTCCGTTCAATGGTCAAGGAAAGACCTTCGGGATTACGATGAGACCATGAAGGACAACAAGGTACTGAAGTCCAGGATGGACACGAAGATGCAGGTATCGGATACAAAGGTCAAACGCCTGGAGCTCATGAACGAGACCGCGGAGCTGTTCGAGACCCTGGAGAAGATCAAGGTGTACGAGGACAAGGTATTCGATGGGAAAAATGGCAGGAGGTCCGGATAGATGGCAAAGAAGAAGAAGGTTCGGACAGCCGCAACAGGTATGACAAGACGAGCTAAACTTGTTATCCGTGCTTTCGGTCTTTCACATCCTGATGGTTACTCTCATACTCAGCAGGAGTTCCTGCAGGCTTATCTGCACGATAAGTTCAAGATCAATATCGAACTGAAACAACTTGAAAAGAAGATCAAGGACGAATTGAAAAACGTCGAGAAGGAGAGAAGATTGGAGGACATTGACAGGGAGCTCTTCGCTCCCGATATGGACCCTTCCGATATCAAGCTTGGTTCGCCCTTCTGCTCCTCATGTGGGATGTTCAAGAGATACAGGAAGGAATGTCCATGGTGCGGTTTTCATGAGATGACGGTGTGATGCAGATGGTTCCTTTCATAGAGTACCCACGATCGCTTCCTCTTTCCATGACCTCTTCAGTGACAGACAATCTTCTGCTTCTCCTCATTTTCATTGCAGTGACTGTTGTATTGATAGGAATATTCAGAGTTGTGAACCTCTGGGACAGATACCGCAACCGTATAAAGCTCGATGAGCTGGAATCCAGGATCGAAAAGCTGAAAAGGTTCGCGAATCAGCAGAAGAGGAGATCTCTGAGGGATGCTATCACAATGCTAGAACCTAACGAAAGAAAACACCTCTACAGGATCTGGGAGGATAACGCAGTTGTGTCCCGGAAAGCGCTCTTCAAGCTAAATGAGCTAGAGGACCGGTTGAGGCGGACGGAGAGGGGAGCAGAGCTGAGATGGGCAGAATCCAGGATCGACGAGGTCAGTGATGCTGAAAGAAAAGTGTTCCCTGAACAGTTCGCTATGAGAAGGAAAAAAGGGAAAAAATAGGAATTCCCTGATGGAACATTACTGCACTCGATCACATCTTGTGCATCTGGAATACGGACGAATGCTTTTGGATTATTTTTCGGAAGCGACCTCCATGACCCCGTAGACTCCAACGTCCTGGAAAGTATATCTGTTGCTTTTTTCCCCGTCAGGGACCAACGGTACCCTCTCTTCTTCGATAGGTAGTGTTGCAGGTCCGTAGGGCATACCGATCCTTTGCGGTCTTCTTTCCTTTCTTCCGGTCAGCGATGACACCGTTATCGCCATGCATACAAGCCATACGAAGGTCGTAGAGATCAGGAGGATTGTGGGGGCGTCCTCCCGGTCAAGCAGCTCCTCCATCCTCTGGTCCAACAGAGGTGAGCTGGAAATATCAAGGGAGTGGGCCCATATCGCGGTTCCGGCAAGGGCAATGATAAAGGAAGCGGTGATCAGAAAAGTGTTCGCGATGAAACTGCCCATGTTCCATCCATCATCCGGATTGGTAAATAACCACTACGGTCATATTATCACAAAAAGCACCGGTACCTGAGGGCGGTACCGATACTTATTGCATCTTCCAAACCTTCCAGTTCCTTGATCTCCTCCATGCCCTTCGAGATGAATGCACTTATTGCTCCCTTTCGAAGCCTGTTGGACCTCATCCGGCTCATGCCTTCTTTCTTGTTATAAATTCATCAAATAGTATTTATGGTCATATTTTCATTTTAATAATTTTTCCAGATAATATTGAAAATTGCCGGGTAAATAGTTAAATAAGCACAAAGGGATGTTGTTTTGTTCAAAAACACGAGGTGAACGTAATTGGAAGAAAATGAAATAGAAGAGCAGTTCGTGACCTTGAAGGTCGCGGCAAGTGCGATAAGTTCGATAGATTCGGGAGTGGCTCGGATACATGAAAGCTACCTGAATGATTTCGAAGAAGGTGAGATGGATCTTGTCGAACTGAGAGCAAATGAGAAGAAAAAGGTAGTAAAGCTGGTGGCCGACAAGCTGGCCAAAAAGAACGTGGTCGTACTCAGGGAAGGGGACATGGAATTCCTTGAGGTCAAAGAGGATGATGATGTGGAAATCCACCCTTACCATACCCTTGGTGAGGATCTCAAGGCCTCCTGGAAGAAGTTCCGGGACAGACTGACAGGAAAGCATGAAGAGGAGGAAGATAAATGAGCATAAGGACAAGGATACAGGCAACGAGCATAACACATCCGTTCTCCATGAACAAAAAGATCGATAATTACCTCAGTGAGAATATGCCGGACCTTATGGATGAGCACAAGATCGCTGACAGGAACGATATCGCAGATCTCGATGACAAGTTCGATGGATACGAGAAGAGAATGGATGAGCTGGATCTCTGGAAGAAGAAATTCGATGTGGATCTGAAAAGCTCCGAGAAACGGATGCAGAGGCTGAACTTGAAGTATGGTATCAAAGGAGGTGAGTGAAAATGGAACCGAACACTATCTGGCTGATCATTATCATTGCTGCGATCGTTGCAGTTCTACTGATCCTCATATCCATTATAACATACAGGGTCAAGAAAAAGAGGAGCATGCCGTCCCATGTGGAACTCTACTTCGGGGAGAACTTCAGAAAGATAATGGGTGAGTGGGATTTTGTCACCCGTGACCGGGTGAAGGGATTCAAGAAGGATATCAACAAGAGGTTGTCGGTCGCTGGAAGTGATATCGACATTCTCGAGAAGAACAGGACCAAGCTGGACAGGAGGCTTGGTGTGCTCGATCGTGAAATGACCAGGCTTGAGGGCCTTTAAAGGAGGTGCAGTGAATGGTAGAAGATATCATTGATGAAGAAGAACAAGGAGGAGGTTTCATGAACTGGTTGAAAGGCATCTTCCACAAGAAAGAGGAGACAGAAGATGAACAGGAGAGCCCTCAGTACAAGAGAAAGCTTCTCGACGGCAGGATCGAAAAATATCTCGATCAGAACATGGACTCATACGTCCAGGAGTATGGTATCGTAACAGGTCTGGACCTTGAAGGATATGAGATAAGGTACAGTAAACTGACGGGAAAGATCGGTGGTATGAAGGAGTATCAGCTGTCCGCCGAGGCAAGGATCTCCGGTATGGAAAGGGACATCGAGGAGGTCAAGAAGGCTTCAAAGCCCAAAAAGAAGTGAGGTGATAGGATGCTTGAAAAGATAATTGAAAAATTCAAGGTAGTGAACTCCGTCGGAGAGAATCTTGGCAAGGTAAAAGAGGTCTTTCTCGATGTCGGAGAATGGGAAGTGGTAGCCTTTGAGATATCTCCGGGTATGCTGAAGAAGGATTATCTTCTGAAGATCTCGGAGATCGAGAAGTTTGATCTGGAAGGTCTCCAGATGATCTTAAAGGATGAGCATGAGCAGGGTGAGGTCCCGAAGACACCAGTGAAGGAGATGTATCCTGTAGATGAACTGAAGAAGCTACATGTCCTTGACAAGGATGGGGAGAAGATGGGAAAGATCTACGATATAGAGATCCCATACGAGAAGCTCAAGACCTTCAATGTCTGGCGGGTTCTCATCAAGATGGGGATAAAGGAGAGAAGGCTCCGTATCTCCCCTGATGAGATCTCTGAGGTAATGCAGGAGATCAAGCTGAAGAAAGCAGAAAGCGAATATACCGGTGAGGAAGCGGAGTGATCCGGCAGGGTAAGACGGTAGTGCCCGGTCGAACTGGGTTTCTACCGTCCCCTCGATCGGGCGTGAATTTTTACCCTTATACGGCTCTCCCACTGCATTCTCGACAATATGTCGGTAAACTTTTTCTGGAAGATCTCAACATTGTTCATGGGAACGTGATACATTCATGAGAACTGCGTCGGTGTTCATACTCTCGAGCAGTTGCTGCAAACGGACAGACCCTTCGCCCTTACAGGGTCGTTCTGCCCCTACCTTTACAACGAGATTCATATCTGATAAATCGAGTTTTTGCACTCCTTTATAACGATATCAATGCAGTAATCTCTGATGTTACATTTGACAAGAAGCGTGTTGTTGATGAAATTGGAGAGTTGCTCGTTGGATTCGAAAAGGCCGATCGCGGTTATGAGGTAGTGTCCCGAGGTCTGATAAACGCTGATGAGCTCGTCGAACTCCTTTATCTTTTTGATGGTCTGCTGAATCTCGGTGTGGTCGAGCTGGATCTTGAATATCGCCTTGACCTTCTTTCCGATCTTTGTGGGGTTCACAAGGACCGCATACTGTTTGATGATGCCGTCCTTTTCAAGCTTCTCGAGACGGTACCTGACCCCATTCTCGCTGAGCCCCACTTCCTTGGAGATCTGGGAGATGGGCATCCTGGCATCCTCCTGCAGGAGCTCGATCATCCTTTTGTCAATCTTTGAGATCACACATCTCAGTTGACCTTGTTTATTTAATATTTGGTATGACAGAAAGGCGCTATGTGTACTGCTTGTTAACGTAGATGCTGGTGAAGGAGTGCACGAGGGCCCCATAGCTCAACCTGAACTCCATTATATCGCCTACTTTATAATGTCCCTCTCCCAGTTTCAGAATGATATGATCGCTGGATGATCCCAGTATTTCCACCCCCGTATCCAGAGGCTCAAGGTCCTCGACTATCACATCCTGTCTGCCAAGGCCGACTATACCTCTGGTAATGGTGCCAATATCATCAAACTCGGGTGTTTCTCCGAAGGCATTCTGAGATATACGTCCACTGGGAACGGAAGGTTTCCTTTTCACTTCAATAAGCTCCGCCTGTAATACGAAAGCGTCCCTTTCAGCTCCGGGAATCACCGTTCTGTTGACCGTTTCAAGTCCAAGTAAGATGGCTTCGCCGATCCTGAGGTTGTTAATTATGGAATGATCGCCCTCCGACAATAGAAGAGGTATGTTCGAAGAGTTACCCCCGCTGATCACCTCCGCTTTGAAACCGGTTTCTTCCTCTATCCCCTTGACGATCTGCGTGAATTCCCTCACCTTGTCCGACGTGGGGACGACACCACCAAAACATGCGAGGTTCATACCGAATCCAAGAAGTTTGATGGAATCCATCTTCAGTACTTCCCCGGTCACATCCAGAAGGTCATCGGGAAGGATACCCTCCCTGAGATCCCCCATCTCCACCATCAATATCACAGAGTGTTCCTTCTTCACCTTGACGGCATATTTCGAGAGCTCCCGTAGGACATCAAGCTCCGTATTGAGAGATATGTCCGTGTTCTCGACAACGGATATAGCGTCGCTTATCATAGGGGACCTGAGGAGCATGAAGGTTGAGTTCACACCGGACCTTTTCATGCTTTTAATGTTCTCGATCCTCGAATCACCTATGCTTGTCACACCTCCAGCTAGCATGGCCTTGGCAACCAGCGGATTTCCACAAGTTGCCTTGTTGACCCCGGTCACCTCGATACCATTTGCAATTGCCATCTTTGATATGATCCTGGCGTTCTTCTCCACCTTGTCAAGATCTATGATCACTTTTGGATATTCACCTATCCTAACACCTCCATCAGGTATTCAAGCAGGTAATCAGCAGTGGTTATGACCTCGCTTCTATATACGAATTCATTGGGGGAATGGATGTTCCCCCCGCCCGGACCGAAGACCAATGTGGGGACACCAGTCCTCACAGCGAAAATGTTGAAATCACCTACACTGCTTGTAGTGAAAACGCACCTTTTCCCCCTCCTGGGTTTGGGTAGCATACCAATGAACCTATCCAATAGTTCCCCCTTCTCGAACAGGTAAGGTTTGTACTCAAGCAGCGGGTCCGGGGAATACCTTTTTTTTACGGTGACCTTGGACCTGAGCTTCATCCTCTTGATGATCATTTTGAGCTCACGTGTGACCTGTTTCTCATCCTCGCCCAGGGTAAGCTGCCTGTTAACGAATATCTTGCAGTAGCTGGGAACTGTGAAGGCCTGGTGACCGCCCTCGATGTTCAAGACACAGAAATGCCCTCTCCCCATCTTCGCGCTGGAGAACAGGTCGAACTCGGTCAATTTATGTATCAATTTGGCGGCATCCTCAAGGGAGTTGATCCCCTGAGATGGATGGGAGGCGTGTGTTGACTTTCCAA
>JAYEPK010000463.1:0-2134 GCA_034723935.1 Thermoplasmatota archaeon | reverse complement strand
GTTGCCATCGATCAGGATGGCAACAACGGTGAGGGAGGTGCTCCCCCCGATAGTGAGGGTATCTTCCTGTGAGCGGAAAGAAGTGATGACAGGAGGTCTGTTGGGAGAACCCTCTTTGACCAGCACAGATGTCTTTGCCGTTACGGTCCCTCCCGAGGGATCGCTGACCTCGAGATTGAAGTAGTATTTCCCGGGTTCCCCGGGTGCTGTCCAATCCCAGAGCGGAGCCTTTCCGGCGATCTCACCATCATCAATGGTTAGCGTATAATCCAGCGTTTCCTCGTCCGGGTCAACGGCAAGAGCACGAACGCGACATGTAGAACCTGCGGTCGTCTCGTTCGGTTTGACCTCGAAGTAAACGATCTCCGGACGGTGATTGACCCCCGTGTACGCCATCGCTCCCCGGACAGCAGAGTAAGCATCCAGCATTCCGAACCCATATCTGACATTGTAGTTTTCGGAAAGCGAACTGTCGTAAGGATCGCCTGCAGACTCGGATGTCTGGTGAACTATCCTTCTGACCGGGTTCTGTGTTCCGCTTGGTACGATCGAGGACCTTGCCTGGAGCATAAGTGCTGCTACACCAGACATGTGAGGAGTTGCGTAGGATGTTCCCGAACCCTCTGACCAACCGGAAGCAGGCTGGATGAAAGAGGTCCTCGAGGATGATGCGAACGTTATCCCAACAGCCGGAGCGACAACATCCGGCCTGAGCTCATCATACGGATCGTCATCGCCGTCGTCCGTCCTCGGACCGGTGGTCGATGTCGACCAGTACTCATCATCAGTACGGTCCACGGTGTCCCGGTCATCGATCCCCCCCACAACGATCGAGAGGTCAGACCAGGTTGTTCCCGCACCGGATGAATAAGATGATCCCGAATTCCCGGAACCCTGGACCACAACGACCCCACTGGAAACAAGATCGTCCATTGCGAGGGCGACAGCACTGCTCCCATCACCGATCCCAAGGCTTATGGAAACGACATCCACACCACTGTAACCATCCCTCCAGTCAGTATCCAGATTGTCTGAACACCACTGTAGGGAATCCATTAAGGAGTTCTGGTTCAAGGATACGGGCAGATTTCCCACCACCTTCAGATCGATGAGACCGGCCTGAGAGGCGACACCTTTCATATTCCCTTCCGTATCTCCTCTCCCAAGGGCGATAGATGCAACGGCTGTCCCGTGCCCTGTCCTGTCATCGGGATCGTAGGTCCCGTCCCTGGGGGTAAGGGGAGAAGCGGGAACGGAAAGGTCCGCACCGGCAACGAATGCTCCTTCGAACGTTGAATGCTCGTTGTCCACACCGGTATCGATGATCGCGATCGTGATGCCTGCACCGTTCATGCCCAGGTCCTGGGCGGTGGTGGGGGAATATTCGGTGGACCTGGATGCTTTTACGGCCTTTACGGATACATCCTGGAGAAGAGAGATGCTCCCCTGGATCTCTATGCCAGCATCTTCTTCAAGATCGAGGAATGCCTCTATCTCGCCCATATCATGAAATCGAGCGGAGATCACAGGGACCATAGTATAGGAAGCATGGATCCCGGCACCCGAACTCACGAGGGAGGAGAGTACATCTTCAGAAAAATGCGGATCGAAATGAACAAATGTCCAGACCGGGAATTCCATGTCGGTCGTCGATCTATCATCCAGACCGTCACCATCGAGATCGAAAGCCCTCATTACCCTGATTCCCGGATCATCACCGGCTATCGTAATACCGGCAAATATTGAAGTTATCATAACAAGAAGGACCATCGCGGTCGATGCGCGTCTGCAGTACGGGATGCCTTTCATATCCATATCGGATCCTCCTTAAGGACCTGTGACTACCTATGCAAGCTGGTCAGGTTCTACGACCACCGACCGCAGCTTGATAACCTTCATTTCACTGAGCTGGATGTATGTATCTCCGAAGATCCCCCCTTCCACCTCAAGGGGATATGTTATGATGGTGGGTTTGTCCTTCGGTTTTCCAAAGCTCTTCGACGCCGGAGGCTTCATCTCCTTCTTTGCCTGCACCTGCTCCAAGGCCAAGACCGCCCGCTCCGTCAGGGGCCCTCGGACCGAGCAGGTTCAAACCGGTAGGAGTTCCATCAGCACCGGTTAAGTCCCCTCTGGT
>JAYEPK010000462.1:0-9499 GCA_034723935.1 Thermoplasmatota archaeon | reverse complement strand
CGATGGTCAATAGCGGAACATCAAGTTCCTTTCTGAAGATCATATCGTCGATCTGTCTGTGGCAGAAAGACTGGGTGTAATGGAGGATACCCCGGATATCGCGCCTGCCGATCTCTTCTTTGATATCCTTGATCCTTTGCTTGATACCATACGGATAGGTATAGTCCAGATATCTCTGGATCCAGTCAGAGGCACCCGACGGCATTGTGAACTGCCTCTGGACCTCGAAGAATACAGCATCTCCTCCGAGTTTTTCGAGTAGCGGAAAGAGATCGGTGATTATCGGAGGGACCCCGATGTAACCCAGTCTTATCCCTTCACTCTCATTCATACCTTCGATCATGGAATGGAGCCATATCTCCCATCCGGGAGGGTCCGAATTAAGATCGGAGGATGTCACCTGGGCGAGATGAGCATCCTCGGAAGAGATGGTTCCTTCCTTCCATTTTATCCTGTCGACCTCTCTTGCAAGCTTCCTCAGCTCTTCGAGCTCATCTGCCTTCCCGGCGGCACTTTCCATGTCCGTCCCGAGAAATTCACATAGTCTCTCCATCTCGAGATACATATCCTCTCTATTCTTATTCAAGGGATAGGAGAACGGATGGGTATTCTTCCCTTTTCGATCGAGGGTCTCGAGAAGGGATTCTGTATTGGAACAATCACCTCGGACAACACCGATCACGGATCCAAGCTTTTCGGATGCGGTGTACAGACCTTTGATCCAGGTGCAGATGTTCCTTGGATACCCTTCAACCTGTGCGTCCTCTACCATTGTATTTGGAGAGCTGGAACTGATAAAGAGATTGTTCAGATCCACCGGAACCTTGTCGGATGCAAGAAAAGGTTCCAGAGGAACCGTTGTGGATATGCCCACCCGCAAAGGATCATCACATCTTTCCATGGGTCTCGCTGTATCCAAGTTCGAAGGCCTTAAGATTTGCCTCCAGTACCTTTTGCGGAACAGATGCCTTGACAGCCTCCTTCACTTCTTCGAAAGAGAACGGGATGGCTTCTGTTCCCACGAGGGCTCCAAGAAGAACGACGTTCGTCGTTTTCACATTGCCGGCCTTCTGTGCCATTTCCTTTGCACTGAGTGGAAAAACGCATTTCATCTTGCTCTGAAGGTCCTTGATTATAGCATCTACATCCGGATACTTTGCTCCACCGGAGCTTACCGTGGTCGGTCTTATCGGGTCAGTTGATATCACCACAACGGTCTCGTTCGTGAGCTGATGCCTTGACCTGTAAACCTCCAGAGGTTCGAATCCGACGAGAACGGTAACGTCCTGTTCGAAAGGAAGTGGTGAAATGGTATCCCCCAGCCTGATGGTGGTCTGGACCACTCCTCCTCTCTGTGCCATGCCGTGGACCTCGGACACGATGATCCTCATGTCCTTGCTGATCGCAGCATTTCCTATGATCTTGGAGACGGTGAGCGCTCCCTGTCCGCCAACTCCGACTATCTGAATGGTACATGCATTCTTGTTGATATGGACCATTTCAATCACCTCCATCGAGAGGTCCCATTGCTCCGAAGGGACAGACCTGCTCGCAGACCCCGCAGGACCAGCACATTTCCGGATCGATGAAATGGTCATCGCCGATCTTGTAGAACGCAGGACAGGCAAAGGTATTCGTACACACATCACAATGCTTGCACTTGTCCTGATAGACCGTGTATCTGATCCTCTCCACACCCATCTTCCTGAGCTCCCTTTCCTCTTTCAGGGCGCAGGGCGATCTTGTGATGACAACGGCCACACCATCGTATGCTACCGCTTCCTCGAAAGCCTTCTGTGTCTCCTTGATGTTCAGAGGGTCAACGGTCCTGACGAACTCCACACCAACCCCCTTGCAGACCTTCTCGATATCTATGGCGGGTGCTTCATCACCCAATCCATCTATCGGAACTCCGGGGTGGGGTTGATGCCCGGTCATTGCTGTTGTGGAATTATCCATGATGTTGAGAACGAACCTGTGCTTGTTATGTACAGCGTTCACAAGGGGCGGGATGCCGGTGTGGAAAAAGGTAGAATCTCCCATGAAGGCGATAACGGGTTCATCAACGACCCGGGAGAGACCTCCCGCCGATCCCGCAGAGCTCCCCATACATATGAGAAGATCCCCGGTGCTCTGAGGTGGTTGTATTCCGAGCGTGTAACAGCCGATATCGGTAGGGTACACGGCTTTGCCCTTGGTCGCCTTTTTTACGGCAAAATAGGTTGCACGATGCGGACACCCTGCGCAAAGTACAGGCGGTCTCGGTGGTTCGGCATGCTCTTCGAGCTCTATCATCTTACTATCCGGCAGGGTTACAGTGATCCCCATAGGCTCGAGTGCCGATGATATGCCTCTTGCAACGATGTCCGGGTTGTATTCCATTGGTACGGGGAAATGACCGTCCCTCTTGCCGAGAACCGGTGTCGGTATTTCCCTTTCCTTCAGTATGGCCTTCGTGAACTCTTCAAGATAGGCCTCTCCTTCTTCGACCATCAGCACAAGATCCTCTTCATGACAGAACTCGGAGATGAGATCCTCCGGAAGAGGGGAGGTCATACCGAGCTTCAGTACCCTTGCCTCCACATCGAGTTCGATGTTCTCCAGGATCTCCATCACGTAGTTGTAGGAAACTCCGGAGGTGATTATCCCGAGTTTTTGCTCACCGCCAGCATTCTTATTTTTGGGGACAACGATCTTGTTGAACGGTGATACTTCCGATTCGCTTCTCATTTTATTGATAGTCTCCAGAAGGATCAGTCTTCTTTTCCTTGCCACGGATGGAACGGTGACGAACCTCATGGTATCCTTTTCGAAATGTACCCTTTTGGAGGGTTTTCTGATCTCTCCGAGCTCTATCACACCTCTGACATGGTTCATCCTTGTTGTCGTCCTGAAGAGGACGGGCATTTCGAACTTCTCCGAGAGTTCGAAAGCGTGAAGCAACATCTGTTTTGCCTCTTCCGGGGAAGAGGGCTCGACCATAGGAGCGCCGGACATTCTCGCGTAGAACCGGTTGTCCTGCTCGTTCTGAGAGGAATGACAGCTCGGATCGTCTGCTGTCAGCACGACGAACCCTCCCCTGACACCCGTGTATGCAAGCGTCATGAAGGCATCCGATGCAACGTTTAGACCGACGTGCTTCATGAATACGAATGACCTGACACCTGCAACAGCTGCAGATGCCGAGGTTTCGAAGGCCACCTTTTCGTTGGTGGAGAACTCGAAGTAGATCCCCGCCTCCTTTGCTGCATTGTGAAGGGTATTTCCAATTTCCGAAGAAGGTGTTCCCGGGTAAGTAGAAGCTACTGTGACACCTGCCTCTATTGCTGCCCTCGCAATGGCCTCGTTACCAAGGACAAGGACCTTCTTTCCTGGACTATCCTCTAATATGGGATGCATTTCTTATCAACTCCATGTGGGTGAGATCGTGATCGGACGGTTCATGTCTTGTTCTGCCGTTCCTGGGTGATCTTCTCCTGGAAGAGAAGTTCTTCCCAGTTCGCATCAAGGGCATTCTCTACTTTTTCTATGAGATCTTCCGGCATATGTTTGAACCTTCCTTGCTTGAATAGATATTCCTTGAGCGGTGTCTTCGCGGGTTTCATACTAATCTTGTAAACGCCGTTTTCGATTTCGAAGAGCGGAAATGCTCTGGATGAAAGAGCCTCTCTGCTGATCTGAACCGTGAGACCTGGATCCATCTTCCAGCCTGTGGGGCAGGGTGAGTAGATCTGAAGGAATTTGCATCCCTTTATGCTCAGGGCCTTCTTGACCTTCCTTATAAGATCTTCCGGATATGATATGGCTGCTGTTGCAATATAAGGGATCCCGTGGGCGGCCATGATCTTGGTCATTGATTTCTTCGGAGATTTCTCCCATGCCTGGCTGGTCCCGACGGGTGTTGTCGTTGTCCAGGCACCAATGGGTGTCGATCCCGACCTCTGGATCCCGGTGTTCATGTAGGCCTCGTTGTCGTACATGATGTAGAGAACATCATCCTCTCTGTCCGCAGCACCGGAAAGCGCCTGTATGCCTATGTCAGCGGTCCCACCGTCTCCGGCAAAGCCGATCACGTTGACATCATCCTCACCCAAGGCATCAAGGGCAGCCCTGATACCTGATATGGATGCTCCAGTGGTCTCGAAGGGGGTATAGAGTTCCGGGACCTTCAGGCAAGTGTTGGGCCAGACACCGGGCATGACCGCCCAGCAGCATGCCGGGATGGATAGGATCGTTCTGGGTCCGGAGGCCTTCAATACATATCTCATGGCCAATGTTGCTCCGCATCCCAGACATCCCATATGTCCGGAGGTCATGAGCTCTTCTTCGGGTATTGTAAGTTTTGCCATTCATAACACCTCCTTATTTCTCGACCTCCGGTATGTCATCATCGAGAAGACCCCACCAGTGGATCTCACCTTCCTCGCCGTAACCCTCCTTCGAGACCTTCTCCAGATCATCGAAGACGGATCTGATATGCTTGGGTTGAACATCTCTGCCTCCCACCCCGATCACGTAATTCTTTGTTGGTGGTCTGTGATTGTAATTGTACATCTGTGCATTTGCCTCGTTGAACAGTGGCCCACCCTGTCCGAAGGTATAGGTTCTGTCAAGGACCCCGAGTGCGAGTACCCTGTCCGCGAGGTATCTTATCTCGTCGATGGGGAACGGCCTGAAGACACGGAGTCTTGCAACTCCCACCTTTCTACCTTCTTTCCTCAGTTCATCCACAACATCCTTCGCGGTCGACATCATGGTTCCTGCTCCGAAGAGTACGAATTCGGCGTCCTCACATCTGTAGAGGTCCATCATGCCCCCGTAGGAACGGCCTGTGATCTCTTCCCACTCCCTGTCAACCTTCTTTATGATCTCTCTGGCCTTGTTCATTGATCTTGCCATGTGAGCCCGGAATTCCATATACTGAGGGGGCATTACAAGGGATCCGAACCCTTTTGGATCATCCACATCCAATCGGTATTTTCCGTGATACGGGGGTAGGAATTCATCCACCACTTCCTGGTCTGGTAATTGGACCGGTTCGGAAGTGTGGGAAAGGAAGAATGCGTCCTGGTTGATCATGGCCGGGAGGAGAATATCCTTGTTCTCAGCGACCTTGAATGCCATAGGTATGGTGTCGAATATCTCTTGATTGTTCTCACACCAGAACTGTATCACTCCCGAATCCCTCTCTGCCATCGCATCCTGATGATCAGCCCATACCGACCACGGAGGGCCCATGGCCCTGTTGACATTTACAAGGACGACAGGGGTTCTTGCTCCTGCTGCCCACATGAGAACCTCATGCATGAGTGCAAGGCCGTGGCTCGAGGTGGCGGTAAATGCTCTGACACCAGTATTGGATGCTGCGACTGCAGCTGCCATTGCAGAGTGTTCCGATTCGACCTTGACGTACTTTGCCTCCATTTTTCCCTCTGCCACAAGGTCAGCGATCCTCTCTACTATCGTTGTCTGGGGAGTTATCGGATAAGCAGCTACAACTTGTACCCTGGCATACATGGCCCCATAGGCCGTCGCTTTATTTCCTGTAAGAAACGCTCTCTCTGTCATTCTAAGATCACCTCATTTGGTTTCTGGTATCATCTTGATACATTTCACGGGGCATTCATTGGCACAGATCCCACATCCCTTGCAGTGGTCATAGTCGAACACCGGCCCTTCTTCGCTTCTCTCTATGGCCACATCGGGGCAGAACTTCCAGCAGATCCAGCATTTGATACACTTGCTGTTGTCAGAGATGGGCTTCAAGGTTTTCCATGCACCTGTGCTTACAACCGTTGAATCAACGGTATTTATCGGGGTCGGGGGGATCTCATCTATCGTTTGCGGCATCTCATGCACCTCCGGACATTTTTACGCTTTCATAAGCTTGTTTGGAAGCTTCGGCATTCCTCTCCGGATATACTGGGAGGTCCATTATGGCCTCTGTTACCGACTCTATCTTGACGAGTCCGGTCGCCTTTGCAATTGCTCCGACGAGGGAGGTATTGACAATTGGTGATACTTTGGAACCTAGTTTGTTGTCCGTGGCGATCTTTGTGGCGTTCACACAGGCAACCCTCTTGACACCAAGCTCTTTTGCTATCTCGTTCGGATCCCTGTCTGAGTTGATTATGACGATACCGTCATCCTTCAATCCGCTGGTCACATCCACTGCGGACAAAAGCGAATATTCGAGTACGACGACGATGTTCGGTTCGTAGATCATTGCTTTGTTCCTTATGTTCTTTTTATCTATCTTCGTGAAGGCAGTAACCGGGGCTCCCCTTCTCTCCACTCCAAAGTAGGGGAACGCCTGGACATCATTGCCCTCTCTGAATGCAGCATCGGCAAGAACCTTGGATGCCACGACGGCTCCCTGTCCACCTCTTCCGTGAAAACGTATCTCTATCATCTTAACCCTCCGTATCATCGATTGTTCAAAACCTGCATGGTGAGGGCCTGACCCGGAATGCGTGGGCCAATGCCTCAATACTCGAAACAATCCCTACCAGACCCATGCTAGGGTAGGGAGCTTTGCGTATGAATTGGACCTAATTTAAGGTTATGGTCGCTGGAAACGTGATATATTTATAGGGACATGCACTTCTATGTTTTTAGACCAAATTCCTCTATGGCCATATCAAGCAGTTTGAACTTCTGTATCTTTCCGGATTGGGTCATCGGGTATTCGTCGACAATCCATATATATTTTGGAACCTTGAAATTGGCCAGGTTCATCTTGCAGTAGTTCACCACATCATCTTCATTGAGCTTCATGCCCTCCGCAACTTTGATAGCAGCAAGACCGACCTCGCCGAACCTGGGATCGGGAACACCAAGGACCGCAACGTTCTCCACGGAATTGAGCTTGAAGAGGAACTCCTCGATCTCCCGGGGGTACACGTTGAACCCTCCGCAGATGTACATCTCCTTCTTCCTGCCTACTATCTTGAAATATCCCCTTTCGTCCATCACGGCAAGGTCGCCAGAATGCAGGAAACCTTCTTGATCTATCGCCTCACTGGTTGCCTCCGGTTTCTTGAAATAACCTTTCATGACATTGTAACCTCTGATCAACAGCTCGCCGGTCTTGCCGGGTTCCACCGTTCTGTTCTCATCATCTACTATCTTAACATCCTGCTCGGGGAGTGCTCTTCCAACGGTCTTGACCCGGTCTATGAGATCATCGTTGAGATCGGTCATCGTGATGACCGGGGATGCTTCTGTCAGACCATATGCGATGACTATGTTCGCTCCCATCTTTTCACTGGCACCCTTCATAACCTCAACAGGACATGGAGCGCCTGCCATAACGCCGGTCCTTACACTTCCAAGGTGATAGTTCCTTTTCTTCAATGCTTCGAGATAGCTTATGAACATGGTCGGGACACCGTGAATGATCGAGATGTTGAACATATCCATGTACGTAAGGGCCTGTTCGGGGTCGAATGACGGCATCGGGACCATGCCGCTGGATGCCGAGACGCATGCCGAGATCCCGATAACGCAGCCGAAACAATGGAAGAACGGAACAACGATAAGTGTCACGTCATCAACGTTTTGATGCATGCCCTGTGCGATCTGTTCGGCATTCTTTGCTATGTTCAGGTTTGTTAGCATTGCCCCTTTTGGTTCTCCTGTTGTTCCGGAGGTATAGAGAATGAACACTGTATCATCCTCCTGTATTGATCTCACGATCTCAGAAAGGTTGTCATCATTCTCGAAATCCTTCCCCATATCGAGAACCTTCTCGAAAGGTGTCATTCCCCCGGACATTTTCTCTCCAAGAACGATGATGCTTCGAAGGTTCGGGATCTTTCCTCTGAGACCATCAAGTGTTTTGATGTAATCGATACCAAGGAAATCGGAGGTCATGACAAGGCCGGTCGCCTCGGAGTTGTTCATGATGTAATCGACCTCCGCTGTCTTGTAGCGAGTGTTCATGGGAACGATAATACCTCCCATTCTTGCAATGCCGTAAAAAGCAACGATCCACTTGGGGTAATTGGGCATGTAGAGGCCCACCCTGTCCCCTTTCTCGATGCCCATTTTCAGTAGGCCAGAGGCAAAGGCGGAGGCCAGTTTGTCAAGATTATTGTATGTGAGTGTACAATCCTCATAAAAGATCGCTATCCTGTCGGGATCGGTCCTTGCAGCATATCTCAGATGATCGGTGAGTGTATATTTTCTCTCTCTCATGGTCTGTTCCTCCAGTGATCATTGTTCCCTATGAAAGTCTCTCTCAAATAATTTGCTCATGAAAACAACGGAAATGGAACAATGAAGCAAAGTCTCACATTGTTTGGTTACATCTTGAAGGATCATTGAAAATATATTTTTCCCCGGAGAAAACCATTAAAAAAAACCCTCATGAGCAGATTGCTCACAACATAGTATGAAAATAATAAGCGGGTTTTTTCGTAAGTCACTGACGTCAATTATTGTCGCAACGTGACTTCGAAATCATTGAAGAAAACAGCCTTCGGCTTCGGTTTTCTTCTGACCTTGCCATCCAGGATGGCAAGACCCAAGCAAAACAGATCGTCAATTTCAGATACTGCTTTGCGGGTGTATGAAAAAGGATTACATCCCGATATCATTATTTTTCATACAAAAGATGAAAGGTATCCGTTTCAAGACCGGATACCCTTTCAAATTCTGCTACAATAACGTCTAGAACGTATATCCATCCGGAAGTTCCGATCCATCCGTTCCCTTGGGGACCCACAGGATATCCATTATCGTGAAGGTCGGGTCCTTGGTCTTGAATATGGGGACGACCTTCATGCCGATCTCCGGCACTCCGACAATGAGGGGCCCCATAAGAATTGTTGGAATACCCTCGAACTCGACGTTCACGAACTTGATCGGTTTGGGCAGGGTATTGAATGCTCCTGTTCTTTCCGTGATCATGAACGTGTGCACGGTTGCATTGTCCTTTGCCTTGTCAGTTATATCGACCGGGCTGTTCTTGAACAGACAGTCGGGACAATGGATCCTGTAAGGAATGAAAAGAGATCCGTATGACTCGCAATCGGGGTTGTCGCACCGGGAGGCCAACAGTTTCCCCTTGCCGAGTGATTCGAAGAATATCGATTCCCCTCCGTAGGTATGCACGTAGGTCATGTTCCTTGGATTCGTAACTCCTTTCAAATGACCTTCCTCGTCGTATATGGGCTGGTTCTTTTCGATGTGGTGGAATTTTCCCTCGAACTTGTATCTGTTCTTTTCGATCCTGACCTCCCCTATCTCCTGATCTTCGCTCATCATTGATCCCCCCTGTCCAAGACATGATCGGGATGTTGAAGGATCGTCGCTGTAACATGCGAACCCACACCAGCATGACTGATGGCAAGCCCACGTTTTGCTCCTTTGACCTGCAGGTTCTTCCAATCCTCTGGTTTCTTCCGACCGAACCTTTCCCATTTTGCCTCGTCGCTGTGCATCTCACCCCACCGGTTCCAGATGTGTTGTGCAACCTCGATGACCTGCATGATCC
>JAYEPK010000461.1:0-2151 GCA_034723935.1 Thermoplasmatota archaeon | reverse complement strand
GAGAGAGCAGTTCCGGTTCAGGACACTTTTTCCTTTAATCTGGAGAAGATGTTCTTCAATCTACTTTCCGGAAGTTCTTTGATGATCCAAGCATTCGGAGGTGATAGAAGGGGTGTGTCACTCCTGGAAATCTTCCCAGGGTTTCTCCTCACTTGCAAGGATCGAATCAACTATGTGCTTCTTCAGCTTCTTCATCCTTTCTTCATCGAAGGCGGAGACGGATGTATGAACAATGCATCGATCACCCATTTCCTTGACGGCCTCTTCGAGAATTCCCAGATCGACCCCGTCCGGGACCGAAAGGTCCGATTTGTTATCGATGACCATGAAGTTCATCCCGGGAACCGCATTGAAAGTGGACAGTAGAAGTTCAACCTGAGGTTCCAGAGGATAACCGCAGTGTCCCGTCGGATCGATGATGAAGATACAGACGTTGGAAAGAAGGGTCAACGCCAGAATGGCCTGTTTCTCTATCGGGTTCCTTTCCTGGAAGGGACGGTCAAGAAGTCCCGGTGTATCGATGATCTGGTATCGCTGTCTGTTGTGCTCGAAATATCCCACGGTCAGTTCCTGTGTTGTGAACGGATAGGATGCCACCTTTGGATCGGCAGTGGAAATATTCTTCACGAGCTGTGACTTTCCCACGCTCGGATATCCTGCAACCACAACGGTTGGATGTTTGGTCGGTATCGAGGGTATCTCCTTGAACTTCTCTCTGGCATCAGCAAGTATTTCAAGATCGGATCTCAGATCCTTGACCATCGATGCTATCCTTCCAAATGCCTCCTTCCTCTTGAGGCTCATGTAATCGGATTTTGAGGTCCTGTCGATCTGCCTGATGGTCTTCTTCTTGATAATCCCTATCTGCTTCCTTACTCCATCTATCCTTCCGAGGATCCTCCGGACATCATCGACCGAAATAAGGAGGTCCATCAAGGCAAGGTAGAATGGATCGAGGTTGGAAAAGGAAGGAAAGGCCGTGACATATTTTTCAAGACTGGCATTTATCGTCCCTTCAAACGATTCAACCTTGGCCCTGTTGAGCTTCTGCATCCGGAACCTGAAGGCCGGGTCTGCTACCTGGACCTTGTTCGCCCTTCTGTTGGCCTTGTCCAGTATCTCCTGCGGAGTCAGGACCGTCGGTATTTTGAACATCTTCCTTCGAAGGCTCCAAATCACTACCTGTATTTGTAGGTTTTGAAGTGTCAGTTTGAGGATGCTCAGGCGAAGGAGGCGGTATACCTGTCCCGATCACCAGGTTCCCGGCAGTCGATCGTGCTCTATTCTCTTCAACCTTCACATCCGGTCGGTGGTAGGATGACCCGTCAAGCAGCTCCCTACCCGGCGGTAGGTGAGCTGGTACTGCATTCTGTGCCAGGGTATTTTCACTGCTGGAGGGGGGAAGGGAGGGAGGTTGAACAGGAGGAAGACCTGATCGTTCGTTGGCTCCCGGAAGCGGGACACCCATCGGGGGGGCCGGCATGAGATATCTTTCCGGCTTCGGTCTCATCAGTATGATCGCAAAGAGAACAACGACCATCAGGATCATCAAGGCGGTGAGAAGGAGAAGGATCATGAGCATGGTGGAATTGTTGTTGTCCGGACCAGTGTGGCTCTTGATGTTCACAGGTTCCTTTTCGATCTCGAGGGTCAATGTTCCGTTCGACCATATCGTCCTTCCCAGGTCATCTTGGATCTTTATATTCCCTGTATCCGGGATGCCGGTCAGCTGGAAAACAGCTGTCCAGGTATCTGCTGATCCTGTTGGTATGAGATCCTCCTGACCAACGAGGGTCCCATTATCATCGAAGAGAAGAAGATGAACTGAAACGGGTGAGCTTGCACCGTAGCTGCTTCCGAGGACGATCTCTGCATTAGCTGAAATGTTCAGATCGACGAAAACCTTGCCGAACTGGAATGTGACGACATCCGCATCAATGAAGAACACGACCCCTGCATCATATTCGAAGACCGCACCATCCCTGTCAACGGCCTTCACCAAAAGTGTATAGGCCCCGATCGCCCACTCACCATCCGTCGAGATCCTCCTGCTGTAGGAGGAACTCCCTCGGGAGTCAAACCGGATCGATCTTTCCTCTCCCGAAACGTTCGAGATCAGGAAGGCATTGACATCCAGTGGGCCATTTCCCC
>JAYEPK010000460.1:0-2153 GCA_034723935.1 Thermoplasmatota archaeon | reverse complement strand
CAATGATGTCATTCTGAGATTGTAGCCTATGGAATGATGGTCGTATCTTGCCACCTGCCCGTGGTTTCGGAGCATTCGGATCCGATCGATGTATTCACTGTCATTGGAGACGACCATTCCCCCCTCTCCTGTTGTCATGTTCTTGGTAGGGTAAAAGGAGAACATGCCCGCTTTCCCCATTGAACCAACCTTTCGGCTGTTGTTCAGTGAACCGTGTGCCTGGGCGCAGTCCTCGATAACTGGTATCTCTCCGGCAATCTCCCTTATAGCATCCATATCCGCGGACTGCCCGTAAAGGTGCACCGGGATTATGGCCTTTGTTCTGGAGGTTATCCGTTCCTTCAGACTTGTTGGGTCCATATTGAAGGTCCTATCGTCAATGTCAGTGAAGACCGGCCTTGCCCCCAGGAAGAGGATCGGCGAGGCGCTTGCGATGAAGCTGAAGGAAGTTGTGATCACTTCGTCTCCGGCCCCTATATCAAGGGCAGCGAGAGACAGGTGGATCGCCGAAGTTCCACTGGATACTGCCGCACCATGCTTGCATCCGCAGTAATCTGCAAACTCCTCCTCGAAGGCAACTACCTCTGGTCCGTGGGCGAGCATACCGCTTTTCATAACCCTGACCACGGCATCGATCTCTTCTTTTTCCATTACCGGTTTGGCCATGTTTATCATTTGAAGCACTCCTCTGTGTTTTTCATGGTGTTTGAGGTGTGTAATTCATCTTAATAGATAAATTATTTGAGAGAAACCACATCCCTTTCGCATAAGGTCTCGATACCCCATTTCACACTATTAATAAACCATAAGGTTTTTACCGCACATCATGGTGAGTGATATCGAGGTGAGGCTTTACGAGGAGTCTGACCATGATAGGTGGGACAAATTTGTGGAAGGGTCCAATAACGGAACCATATTCCACCTCCAGCGGTTCCTGGATTATCATGAACCCGGTAAATTCGATTTCCATCACCTGATCTTTGAAAAGGACAGCAATATATTTGCCGTCCTTCCCGGCCAGCTCAGGGATGGGGTGTTCAAATCACCCATGGGAGCCAGCTTCGGAGGTTTTGTTACTAAGGATATATCTTACGATAAAGCATCATTTATCGTGGATCGTTTTATGGATCATGCTGGTAAGGCGGGGATG
This sequence comes from Thermoplasmatota archaeon, assembly GCA_034723935.1. Classification (GTDB taxonomy): domain Archaea; phylum Thermoplasmatota; class Penumbrarchaeia; order Penumbrarchaeales; family Penumbrarchaeaceae; genus JAYEPK01. The sequence goes on along the minus strand of JAYEPK010000460.1, from coordinate 1,003 downwards.
AAGGAAATATACATCACTCCTCCCCTCTCGGTCTATTATGAGATCAGGACCCAGAACATTGATTATGCCCTGCTGCACCGGGGCTTTGAATACCATTCAAATCTTTATTCCAGCGTTGTCGATCTTGAAAGGTCATATGATCTGGAGCATTTTGACAAGAAGGCCAGGAATGCCGTGAGGAAGGCCGTGAAATCGGGTCTGAAGGTGGAGATCAAGAATGATTTCGATAGTTTCTATCCGATACTTATAGAGAACAAGAAGAAGTTCAACCTCGCTCCGACCCATACACTTGATGAACTGAAGAGGATCGATGAACTGCTTCCGGGAAAATTGAAGCTCTTCCAGGTCAGTAAAGATGATGAGTTGATCGGAGGAAGTCTGATCTTTATCTGCAACGACAGGACATTGATCGATTTCTATATTGCACAGGACTATTCGTATCAGGAATACAGGCCTATCAATCTGGTCCTCTCTGAGATAATCAAGTGGGGCAATAAGAATGGTTATAGCTATTTCGATATTGGTGTCAACCAGGATACCGCTTCGTCGAACCCGATGGACCTGAACGAACCGCTCGTCGCCTTCAAATACCGTATGGGTGCCAGATGCATAATGAGGAGTACTTTCCACAAAAGCATGGATTGATCTAAATGAAAATAGTGTTTGTTTCTATGGATTGCGTTAGGACCGACCATTTTGATCCAGCTGGTCTGGATACTGGTGAAAGAGAGCTTTTTCACTTCAGGAACTGCATCACAGCAGCGTCACATACAAGCACCTCACACACCACAATGTTGACCGGAACATACCCCTTCCACCATGGTGTTAGATGGCTTGTAAGGTACAATATCAAGGACAGGATGGTCCAGGAGATACTCGGTGAAAAGGGTTACAGGACCGGTGCATTTATTGGTGGTTTTCCACTGACCCAGGGGGATATGGACAGAGGTTTCGATGTGTTCGAACACGGACCTCTCGTGGAGGATCGAAATGAGGGCAGAAG
>JAYEPK010000459.1:0-9542 GCA_034723935.1 Thermoplasmatota archaeon | reverse complement strand
ATTGAAATACAGGATCACCTTGAGCATCTCAACCTGTTTTAACTCGGGACAGAAGGAATCCACATCATGAAAGGCGTTCTGCTGGAGGAAATCCTCTCTGAGCATCCTCGTGGTCTCCAGTGTTACCTGCTGAGAGGGCGGCAGTGCATCCGGACCCACAAGCTGGATGATCTCCTGAAGCTCTGCTTCCTGCTGAAGCAGTGCCATTGCCCTGTTCCTAATCTCGAGCCAATCACTGCTCACATTGGTCCTCCACCATTCCTCCACATTGTCAAGGTAAAGGGAATAGGATCTCAACCAGTTGATAGAAGGGAAATGTCTCCTGTCCGCCAGGTTTGAATCCAGAGCCCAGAATACCTTTACGATCCTGAGCGTATTCTGTGTGACAGGTTCCGAGAAATCTCCCCCCGGTGGAGAAACAGCACCGATCACGGAGATCGATCCTGTTCTTTCCTTCGAGGTTATACAGTCAGTGGACCCCGCCCTCTCGTAGAAGTTTGCCAGTCTTGAGGACAAATATGCCGGATAACCTTCTTCACCTGGCATCTCCTCGAGCCTACCGGATATCTCCCTGAGTGCCTCTGCCCAACGTGATGTGGAATCCGCCATCAGAGCCACATCATAACCCATATCCCTGTAATATTCAGCTATGGTGATACCGGTATAGACCGATGCTTCCCTTGCCGCAACGGGCATGTTAGAGGTGTTGGCTATCAATACTGTCCTTGACATCAAAGGCTCCTTTGTCCTGGGATCTTCCAGATGGGGGAATTCCCTCAGAACATCGGTCATCTCATTTCCCCTCTCACCACATCCGATGTAAACGATCACATCGGCGTTGCTCCACTTTGCCAGCTGATGCTGGGTGACGGTCTTACCCGTCCCGAAACCGCCTGGTATGGCGGCAGTTCCACCCTTGGCTATGGGGAAGAACGTATCCAGTATCCTCTGACCCGTTATCAGAGGAACAACGGGATCCATCTTCCGCTTGAAAGGCCTTGCCTGCCTCACCGGCCACCTCTGCATCATCTTGATATCCCTACCACCTTTCGATGTCCCAACGGTGCAGATCCTATCATCCAGGGTGTATTCCCCCTCGGGGACCATGAACGATATGGCGCCATTAACACCGGGAGGTACCATTATCTGATGTTTAACCGTCTTGGACTCCTCGACCCATCCCAAGATATCACCACCGTAGACCCTGTCTTCCACCTTGACCGTGGGATGGAATGTCCACTTCCTGGAGTGGTCCAGAGGCTTGACCGAGACCCCCCTGGAGATAAAATCCCCGGATTCTTCCATTATTAATTCCAGAGGTCTCTGTATCCCATCATATATCATCGACATGAGGCCGGGACCCAATTCCACCGATAACGGCTCATCTGTCCTGAGGACCGGCTCCCCAGGTGAAATTCCGGCAGTCTCCTCGTACACCTGGATCGTTGCCGTATCATTCTCGAGCTCGATTATCTCACCTATGAGCTTCTCAACACCCACCATGACGACATCATACATCCTCGCTCCACGCATTCCGGTCGCCTTGACGACAGGTCCAGCGATCATATCGATCGTTCCAGTACTGGTTTCTGATTGATCGGTCCGGGTCATTTTCCAACCCTCCTTGTATTGATCATTGTTACATTCAAATTCATACACCACCACCACCCACGGTACTGGATGTATCCATTCCAATAGCCCTTTTGATCAGGTCACTTGACCTTTTATCCTCGCCTTCTCCCGGCATAACAACAACGACCGGAAGCATGTGACCCTGGACCCTCTTCTCGAAAAGTTCATGGGTCAGAATGTCTCCGCATTCTTGGGAAAGTATCATGAGAACGCGACCCGCCGTGACCATCTGGCGGTACCATCCTTTCAATGACGAGATATCCATCCCGATCTTCCAGATGAATATCTCCTCGACACCGGCAAGGTTGAGACCCAGGGCCACACCCTCATCAACTGCAGCGCAGATACCCATCTCCGTCATGACAGCCCCTCCTCGAAGATCAACATTCCCCTGGCCCTCTCCGGTTCCCAACCGGAAAATGAGCTTTGATACAGAGTCCTGAGGTTCTTCATCTCCATCTCCTTGCTGACCATGAAACGAATGGTCGGCCCAACACCACTTCCAAATGAATGCGAGAGTCCAACTGCTCCTTGCAGAAGCATCCTGTCCAGCGCGATCTCTATAGCATCCATGCCCCTGTCAAGGGAATCCTTGATAAAGGTTTCGACATGGGTACCGTTGAGAACTGTCAGGGCTTCCCTGACATTTGCAGATTCCACCATCTGATCCAGCAGCTGCATTCCGATCGTCCCGCCTTTGCTGAAAAGATGAGTATGAACATCGTCCCTGCTCCAGCCCAGGGCCTTTGCTCTGATAACGTAGTGAAGGTTGTACCTGTCGATCATCAGATCTGCAAAGTAACCCGCTCCTTTGCGCGAGCCCAAGGGAAGCCCGCTGACGTCCACAAGCTCGTCCAGGATGAACCTGTCAAGGACCGAATCGATCTCATCGAGACCGATGTCCTCATCGCTGGCAAGGGGAGCAATGGCATTTCCGACCCTCTGTCCTTCGAGAACTTCAAGAGCCTGGACCCTGTCCTTCGATGCCAGGAACTGTCTCTCTAGGTCCTCGTCCAGGAAACCGACGGGATAGAGCGGCTCTTTCCTGGATCCAACGAGCCTCAGAAGTCTTTTCAGCTCCTCGATCTCCCAGATATGGAGATATGAACGGACCAACGGGACTATTGTTTCCGGAGAGCCGGTCATGAGATGATCGAGTGACCTATGAAAAGCTTCCATGAGCTCCCTGTCCGCTTCCCTGAAGGATGTTGGTTCCTCTTTCGGAGAGAGGTCGCCCTGGAGGGATTTGGAAAGGGAGGACGGATCCTTGAGGTCGACCATAGGTAACAGTTCGTCCTTCACGACATACGGGTTGCCTATCGTTGAAAGCCTTGCATTGTGGTATGAATACTGTCCCATCCGGATGAGCTTTCTGATACCGAATACCGAAGCTGTTAAGGCAACAGCTGCGGAAGCACCTATCACGGCGATCAATGGTCCGGACAGCTCGATACCCATTACTTTCAACCACCTATTCTTCCGGGAAGAGCGTTCTTGCGATCGTCTCCCTGAGCATCTCTTCCTTTCTCTCAAGTACACCATGGAAGGTCATGTCCATGACCTTCTGTCCATCAGATCCGACGGCTATGAAACCACCAAGAAGATCGATACCAGTGTATCTTTCCAGCAGTGGCTCGATATTTCCTGCTTCGCTCACGAGAGGTCCCACATCATTTACGGACGACAATATCTCACGGTCTATCTCCCTCACAGGGTAGGATCTCAGATCATCACCCAGGATGCCCCCCGCTTTTTCCATCATGGATCCAAGGTAGGCCTTCAGATCATCACGAGGGAGGGCCTTGATAGCCTCTCGGATGGCACATATTGCACTCCATATAAGCTCTTCCTTCGAGGAAAGCAAGGCCTGCCTGGCTTTCCTCTTTCCATCACTGATATATATGTTCCTGATCGTTTCCAGGTCCCTCTTCAGCTCACGACCCCTACCCTCAAGGTCCTTCTTCAGGGCCTTCTCCGCCTCGATATCGATCGCCCTGGACTTGGCCCTGGCCTCGGCCAGATAACCATCTGCCTCCTTGCGGGCCTCGTCCTGTATCCTTTTCACTATCTGCTCAAGTCCCATTGACCTCACCAAGCCTAATTAGCCCAGCATACCGGACGCAAGCAGAAGGAAGATGGCTACAAGGAAACCGAATATTGCCATTGTCTCCGACATGACGGCGAATATGACACCCTTTCCGAATACATTGTTGTTCCTGCCGAAGGCGGCAGCTGCGGCCGATGCGGTCATCCCCTGTGGTATTGCAGATACTGATGAGAGGGCAATGACCAGTCCTATTGCCAGGGCTCCCCATCCAACGTACGGGCTGCTGAGGAGCTCGATATTTGGTCCTTCGGTGAGTCCAGTGAAGAACAGGACCAGGATGGAGACGAGAAGACCGTAGATACCCTGGGTCATCGGAAGGGCCTGGTAAACGATGAGCCTTCCGAACTTGTCAGGCCTTTCCGCGACAACACCGGTGGCTCCGGCTCCTGCGATGCCGATACCTATCGAGGACATTATGGCAGCAATCCCCATAGCAATTGCCACTCCGATGAAGACCAGCATCCTGTTATCATGGACCCTCTTCGAATCGTCTGCGTTATCAGGGTTCGTGTATCCAAGGAACTCCTCGATGTTGGTCATACCATCTTGATCCTTGTCCTCACTGGCATCGTTCATCGTAACGTTCAGCCCATAATTGATCTCCCAATCATCATCCATTCCATCATGGTCCGTATCCAACTCCGGCAACCTCTCCGCATTCACACCCATGGTGAACACTCCCATGAGGAGGACAGCGGCTATCATCGATCCAACCACGAAAAGCGGCATCTTTCTCATTGTTTATCCCTCCGTTTCGACACAGTAATGGTGAAGTTTAAGATGTTGATCAAGGCCGGCCCCTCCCGTTACCTTCATTCAAGTAACTGCTCTTCGTGTAGGTCCTTTCGACCCCAAAGGGCTCGAAGAGCTCGCCCCCGCCCTCGAAGAACCTTCCGAAGAACTCAACATACTGGAGCCTAATGGAATGAACGGCGGCTCCGAGGGTCTGCAATAGAAGGTTGAACACGTGAAGGGCCAGCAGAAGAACGACAACTACCGGTACCAGAAGCCACGAGATCTCATAGAGCATTTCCCCGACAATATTGAAAGCCATTGCAAGTCCAAAGGTGGACAGGCCCAGGGCAAGGATCCTGGTATATGATATCCAATCCCCCAGAAGTCCCTCGATGTTGAACATGAACATGAAACCGATCTCGAAGGCAAGGAGCACCGATCCGGCAAGGAACAGGACACCCCCAAAAGCAGGTAAATATCCGGACAACTCCCACCAGTTGAACAGTATCCCTCCGAGGAACACTATCGCTCCCGCCTGGATCAGCATCCACGAAAAGCTACCCTTGATGAAACCCCAGACATCCTTCTTCTTCATTCTATCGTATCCGAGAAGCAGGAAACCGAAGTTCAGCTGGAAGAAACCGATCCACAGGGACATCTTGAACAGAAGCATGGGATCTCTGAGAGTATCATAGGGGAGATCCATACCCAGGACCGTCAGTGAATAGAGCTTTGCTTCCGGATCACCCATGATCAATCTGGGGATCAGGTCCCCGAAGAAAGAACCCATCCAGATACCTGACAGGGTCGTTGCAAGACCCATCAAGATACCCAGAGCCCCCATCCTTCTCAGGAGATCGCTCTTCTTTCCCTTCACAAAGATGAATATTGAAGGTATCACGATCAGGAGTCCGTAACCAGCATCCCCGAGCATCAGTCCGAAGAATAGTATGAATGGTATCGAGATGAATATGCTGGGATCGATCTCGTTGTACTTTGGTACAGCAAAAGTCGTCGTGAAAGGTTCGAAAAGCGACCCTAACCTTCCATTGGAGAGCTTCGTCGGAACCCTGTTATCTTCGATCTCCGATGAAGTCGGTGACCTTGAAGCAATATGGTAACTCCCCCTTGTGGAAGATCTCATCATCCGTCCCAACTCATCCATCCTCTTCTCCGGTACCCATCCGGAGATCAAAGAAGTATACACAGTTCGATCAAGAGAGCCCATCATCCGTCCCTTCTCGATCTCTATCTCAAGGGCTTCGCTCCAGCCCCTGGCATCGTTCAATATCTCCGATGCGACCCTGGAACCCCTTTCCTTCAGCTCCAGGAGGTCCTTTTTGATCCGCGCCTCCACGGGGTCGATCTCCTTAAGGATGCCAAGGGGCCCTCGCTCCATCGAGGAGGAGCTACCGGACCATTTTTCGAGAAAGGAACTGATCCGGGGAAGATCAAGGTTCATTTCCGAGAACACCCTCCCCCGGAGGCTCTCCTCGATGACCTTGGAGTTGCTTGAAGTATAGAGAATCCTCACAGCGTGCAGACCTTCCTTCTTGTCGATAAGGGATGAACGGATATCGCCCCCGGCCCGCTCCACGATCTCCCTGAGCTCAACATATCTTCGTGTTGTACCAACCTTCACCCTAACCCTCTGGAAGGCGGAGATCTTCGACAGGTCCATTGCAAGGCCGGAAACAAGAAGCATCCTGGACCTCAGTTCGTTCAGATAGTTCAGCTCCTCTTCGAGTTTCGACCTCTCCTTCCACAATGGGTCGACCTTTGGCCCTTGGGCCTTCAACCATTTCAGACATTCATCGATGATAGCAGGAGATATGCTTGCATCAAAAGTGCCTCCATCCTTCCGGAGGTATTGTTTCAAGAAACCTTTGTCTATCTTTTCCATCGGAGCCAGGAGATCGATAATCTTGTCCACCTTGGTCTTTGCCTCGATCGATCGGGGGTCAATCCTCCTGTCGTTCCTGTTGGAGTTGATCATGGATTGAATGATCCGGTTATCTTGCAGAGCATCCACTGTATTGTCGAGGTCTGCCCTCATCAAGTGAATGCCCACCCATCTCATTCTTTCCGGATACAAGCGCTACCACCTTTCAGGATCCTTTTTCGAGTATTATCTTCATTGCTTCATCTACAGCCAGGCCCATCCTTGCCTTTGCTTCCCCCTCGATCACATGGGCTGCTCCGACCCCCCCCTTCCGGATGGACTCCGCTTCTTCAAGAGCAGACCTTTTGACATTATCCACTGTCCGGGACCTTTTCTTCTGAAAAGCATCCAGGGCCGATCTCCGTTCCTTCACGGCCCTTTCCTCAGCCAATTCGATCATTCTGGATGATCCCGATCTGGCTTTGTCTATCATGACCTTAGCCTCTTTTTCAGCCTCAAGTAGAAGATCCAGGGAATCACGTGCCATGATAGATCACCAATTTCTGTCGATCGCAGGATAGAGGGACCTATTAAATCTAATTACTTAATCCTTATTGTGAACAAGTATCATTGCATGCTCCTGATATCAACAGCAGAAAGAAGAGCATGATAGGAAATGTGATACACCGAACGATCATGCAATTTTGATGGAATTTATTATATGATGAATACCATTATCAGAGGAAATATTTAAGGTCAAGATATCGATTTGAGGCGAAGGAGGTAACGACCCCGTGACATCATCGGACAAGGATACTGCAGAGGCATCAAGGAAGCTCGAAATGATCATTAATAAGGGAGATATGATCATTAACGTACTTGAAAAGCAGGGGATCGAGACCGACATTGCAAGATCCAAGATCACTATGGCAAAGGACAGCTTCTCGGGAGGGGATCTGAAAAAAGCATACAAACTCGCCCAGGAATGTATCTCATATCTGATGAATTTGAGAGAACGTGTCGATAAACCCAAACTACCTGCCAAGGGAAAAAAGGGCAAAGGGGTATTCGCCCTTATCCGCGATAACAGCTCGGATATCAAAAGAAAGACGGATGAATGGAAGATCATCACCAATGGATGGAGGGAGAAAGGTTACGAGTTCGAAACCGACCCGAGCCTTTTCTCAAGGAACTTTGATGATATCGAAAAGCGATTCATATCCATAGGTGGTCAGATCGAAAAGGCCGAGATCATAAGGAGAAAGTTGAACCGGATCAGAGATGAGTTCCCCCATGTCGGAAGATCCTACGGATCAAAGATCGATGATATCGAGAAGGCAACCTTCAAACTGGACCGGCTGGACAGTATTGAAAAACGGGTAGAGAGCCTGAAGATCACCATAGGATCGGTCGAAGGTCGGTTCAAGACCCTCAGGAACAGGATCAGCAGGTTCCGCAGGAATGAATTGAACACCTCTTCCCTCGATGAGATGCTCGAGAACGACGAGGACCTTGATTACCTTGACAAGCAGTTCAACAACTACGAGAGCAATGTGGAATTCCTCATGAAGGAAAAACAGAAACTGAACTCCTTCAAGAACGATCCGACCTCGGAAAAGTTCCGGAAGAATATCTCAGATCTGGAGAAAATAATCAAAGATCCGTGGAAGCTGGACCAGATAGTGGAGAACATGCTTACTCTGGAAAAGGAAATAATCAGGGAAAAAGAGAACCGGAAGAGAAAGAACGAGGAGAGTTCAAGGAGAGGAGAGATCAAGGCAAGCCTCGACAAGTACGGAGCTGAAGGGTTCAAGACCGAGATGGTCGAGCAGCTCTTGGATGAGGATATGAACCTTCTCGAAGAGGAATTTGATATATTCATCCGCCAGACAGTTAAGCTCAAATCCATCAAAGAGAAACTCTTCAAGCTGGATGCTGCGGGTTTTGAAGAGGAGGTCTCCGAAATATCGAGCAAGCTCATGGACCCTGCGGGCATTGACGATGTCGAGAGAGAGCTAGATGATCTGAAGGAGACAATATTGAAGGTCAAAGTAAGGTCGCAGAAGATCGAAGGTGCGATCAAAGAATGGTCCGGAATGGGCTACAAGATCACAAAACTTGAAAATGCACTCGAAAACGACATGGAACTTGCTGATGATATCTTCGAGGATTACAGCGAGCGCATACATGAGCTCATGGACTACGAAAACAAATTGAAAGGGCTCAATAACAAAGATCTCAATGATATGATCCACCGGGTCAACCTGAAGCTCAAGAATCCGGAACACATCAAATCCATCAGAAAGGACATGGAATTCATAATGGACAAAGTAACCGTATTCGATGACCTGAGGGAGAAGAGAAAAGAACTGAACAATCTACTCAAGATCTGGAAAAAGCAGGGTTACAAGATCGAAAGGATCCTTGCCATGATGAGAGAAGCAACCACAAAGGAGGCTCTTGAGAGAGTCATTCTGGACAATACAAGGGCTATCGCATCCCTTGAAGCCATGAAGGCAGACCTACCTTCGGAGGAGAGGGGATGGTTCCCCGTAACCGAGAATTTCATCATGGAGAACCTCGATGATCCGGAGAGGTCAAACGATGTACTGTCGAAGTTCAGCAAGCTGAAGAGGATGAACCTGAAAGAGGAAAAGAAAAGGGGGGAGATCTCTCGAAAGCTCAAAGAGCTATCGAACAGGGATATCAACATCTCCAGGATCAACCCCTACCTTCTCGGAGATTCCGAGACCCTTGACAAGGAATACGCTGTGTTCAAGGACAAGATCAAGAGACTGCTCAAGATCAAGGCGAACCTGCTTAAACAGGCAAAAAAAGAGAAAGATCAGGGAAAGGAAATGCTGTCAAAGAGCTTCAATGACCCTTATTCGATAGAACAATACGAGGACCACATCTCGGGGAAGAGATCCACCCCGAAAAAAGGACGGGACACGGAAGAGAACAAGGATCAGAACCTCCAGGAGATAGATGAACTGAAGGAGATGGCAAAGAAGAACTACAGGGAGAACCGCCTGGAAGAGGCCCTGAGACTTTTCAAGATCATACTATCCATGAACCCCGATCATAAAGAAAGCCAGTTCTACATCAAGAAAGTGAACCTCAAGATGAAGTCCGTGGACTACAAGGAGACCGACGAAAGTAGTGAGGAAAGAACAGGGCAGAAGG
>JAYEPK010000458.1:0-2158 GCA_034723935.1 Thermoplasmatota archaeon | reverse complement strand
GACGAAATCTAATATGGAGTTCCAGTTCCCCTCAAACCGAACCCCCTTATCGTCGATGTAAATATCAGCGTGGATTTTACGATAGCCTATGGCCTTGCCTTGAATCTTATATTCATCTTCATAGGCATTAGGGGCATCGTGATTAATATCGTCAAAATGAATATCATTTTTCCTGAGAAATTGAACAAGTGCGGGGGTTGAATATCGGCAGGTATGAATGATGATGTGATGCCCCGCCTTGTGAAGTTCAGCTAGGGCTTGTCTTGCCCCAGCTATTATCTCCCCGAACTTGTCAGGCCCTTCCCATCCGTTCTTATAGGAAACTACACACCCGTCAAGATCTACAGCTATTATCATATTTCTTATCTCCCCTCGATTCGGACTTCAGTTATGATATTTCTCCACTTTGATAGGCTCGTCACCCGGAGCGCGGTGTTTCATATTATCTTCATTGAACATCCAATCATAGTCACTGTCTTTCAATGCTTTGAGCATTATTTCCACGGCCCCGTCCATAAACCGATCAGCGTTCTCTTCATTTGCGCCTCCGGCATCTCTATAATCTAACGTTATTTTTCGAACATAATGCGTTGCCATGTCTCATTCCTCCCCAAAGACCTGCTTTGGTGTTGATACGCAAACCGTTGCCACGATGAGTTGGTTCGCCTCGTAAACTCTCTGTCTGAGGTCATATTCAGAGGACGTGGTTGTGGACTGCACCTCGGATAATAGGCCCTCATACCACTCGAGGACCCTGATACCATGGTCCTTGTATATCTCCTCGCACCTACTTCTCTGCTCCTCGAGGCTCATATACAGACGGTCGGCGACCTTCCTTGCAAGGTCATCCTCTATCACCGATCTCACTACAGGCCTCTCCTTGCCGTCTTCACCAGATCGCGCAGCCCACAGGCTACACAGCACTGATAGTTCGTCATAGCAACCATCTCAGGGTCTATCTGTAAGGGGCAGGTCTTCTTGTCATCGAAGACGCACTTCACGATCTTCACGCCTTACGTATCAGCTTGCTGGTCACACCAGCCTTCCTACAGACGGGACACTCGATCATCATGCACGGGCTACCTACTCTATGTGGTTCCTCATACCTTCATTTTGGACAGATACAGGTGCCACCTGGACCGAGCCTCTGACCCAATGGGAACTTCCCTCCAAATGCCATCAAAATAGTAATGCTCTCATTCGATATATAGATTGTGTATAATATTTTACAAGAACGATTAAAAGAAGAAAAAGGGGGGAAAGGGTAATCGTGATCTTGTAAGTCCCCCTCGTGGTCTGCGTGTCAGACCTACTTCGAGACCTTGTCTGCCCACTTGCGGGCCCACTTGTCCTCGTCCAGGGCGGACTCGGTGTAGTGTGCCTTCATGGTACCGACGGCGTCCCTGTAGGCCTTCTTGGTCATGGGACCGAAGGGGGTCCGGTCGAAGGCCGAGGCCAGATCGGCGGCCTTGTACCTCGCGACCATGGTGGACTTCTTCCTGGCGTAGTTCTCCTTGCCCTTGGTTGCCATCTCTCCGACAGTCTTTGCCATAATTTGCACCTCCAGTGTGAGCAAGACCCGACATGCTACTTATACTTTTGTAGTACGGCCTTCCTGGCGCCCTTGCGGAAGTGTCCTTTCTTGATCTCGGTGGCCACCTCTCCAACCTCGCCGTTGGTGGGGATCACCTTCTTGATCTGGCCCCACATGGACTCGTATATCATCATCCTCACAAGATCGGATATCGAGGTATCGAGCTCCGAGGCCACGTCGGACAGCATCTTCTTGGTGGGGGCGTTGACCCTGACCTGTATCAGGCAATCCTTACTCATTTGGTAACGCTCTCCTTGTATCTTTTACTCCAGGTCCTCTCCAGGGCCGCCTTCCTGGCCCCTTCAACTATCTTCTTGAGCCACTTCCTCTCGGCCTCGTCGAGAGCCTCATCAGAGAGAGGGTCCACGTATGGTGGAGGAGGTGGGGGTCTTCTGATGATAGGTCGTGGTGGATCCTCGCGCTCCTGCTGGCGTCTCCTCCTCAAGAACGACCTGACGGGTCCCTCCATTCCTTCACCGTTCCATGATGTTGCCACAGTCGTAACAGATGAAGGTCGTCCAGCCCTGCCGGGTGACGTGTTCCTTGCCGCACTTGCTACAGACG
>JAYEPK010000457.1:0-2159 GCA_034723935.1 Thermoplasmatota archaeon | reverse complement strand
GAACGGATCACTGTGGACAGCAACATGGTAAGGTCCGGAACATTCACTATCTCGTTCGAGAACGTCACAATCGATCTCCATGATGATCCGTTATTCGATATAAGGATGGAGGGATTGAAGGACACAAGTGAGGACATCAATACCGAAGATAAGATCAAAGTGAGCGTTCATTATAACCATTCAGGTGAGAATGAGGGGGGAAGCGGTCTCATCTTGTTGTTACTTATTATTGGGGTTCTGGCCGTCCTCGCTCTCGGGTCCGGAGGATATGTTCGTTACCGTATGATAATGAACAGAGATGCTCCCAAAGAGTGAGATCACAGTAAATACGAAAACGATCATGAGATTGTCAATTGTGCTACTTTGAGATAAAATTTTGATCGACAATAGACACAATATCTTCACTTTCTCAGCTCTCCCCTCTAACATCCCATTGATATACTAAAAGAGAGCATTGACACATGATAGCAGTGAAGTTGACATTCAGATGTGAGCAATGTACCAGGGAACCCCTCAGGGTCGTTGATATCAAAGGAACCAGGGCTTACATCAGATCATCAATGGAAGAGCTATACTGTTCCAGATGCGGATCTGTCATGAACGAGGTCTGAACATCCCTTCCGGGTGGAAGGTGTTCCTCAACCTCTACACCAGATGGGGGAATTGCTTGAGGCTCCGGGACACAAGTACGACTTGCGGATACTGACCTTCACTTCAAAACTTTTTCTGTTCATTAAGCGAAAACCGCGATTTTGCTTGCGTATTACAAATCTTCCATTTGCTCAACATGTTAGAGATTTTAGAAAAATATTATGCGTGAAAAATCTTCAATTGTTCAAACAAAGTATAATAGATGAAATGTTTGATAAGGAGCTAAGTGAATGCCCCCATTTTTATAATATCTCCAGGGGAGCGTTGTTTGATCACTTTTTGAAGGTCCTTTCCAGACCTTTCATAAGATTTTTGTAGATCGCCTCACGAGCCTTTGACGTTGGAACTACCTCACTTGCAATTCCAAGAGCACCCATACGGTCTGCAGTATTGTGCAGACGGAAGATCTTGATCCATTTTTTCAGATATTCCGGCCAGATCTCTGCCTCTCGTTCCTCGATCTCCTGATCAATATGTTTGATCCGATCCATCTGTGTGGCAAATTTTGTCCGGTCCCTGTATAATCTTGACAGGATGGGGTCCTGCTGTATCATATCACGTTTGATCTGCCGTTTTATCAGGGGGACAGACTCCATTCCGGAGGGTTCCAGGATCGATCCGGTCGCGTGCTCATCTGCTATAAGAACGATCTGGTCAGGATTGATCTGAGAATCGATAACCACCCAGGCACCTCCCCGAAGCTCAGCATATGGAGGGAAATACAGAATGACAGGCAGATCAAAGTGGACCAGTTCGTCAACGATCATGGAACCAAACTTAACAACCTCCTCGTAGAGGTCGATCTTACCACCAGCAAAACCACGCCAGTTGGGCATTATGATGATCGGCCGGCGCTCATGTTTCATGAACTGTATCCATTGGGAGGTCTTGAACGCAGAATCGGGATACCATACCTGTCCAAACTGGTTGATCTCAACTGGCGCTGACCCTTCAATTGAAGGATCGGCAGGTACCACCTTCTCCACCGTCCGGGTCTCGACCGTGATAAAACCTACAGGATAGCCACCAATGGTTGCACGTCCTACATGAACAGTGCCACCCCACTCTTCCATGGCCTCCATCGTGGAACCTCCATCGAAAACAGTACGAACAAGCTTCATAGAATCATAGGGGACAGGTCGTTCAGTCTTGGTCCGGGGTGGTTCGATCAGACCATCCGGTCCAAGGAGCGCATCTGATATATCTCGATCTATCGGGTCTGACGTTTCTTGCACAGGAGATGGATATCCCCGCTTGATGGGAACACCCGCAAGCCATGACAGCACGGTTTTGCACGCCTTGCTTTCATCGTCCACAATATGGTGAGACACCCCATTGGGGCCCATGATATGTGGACCTCCAAGCTCTCGGTTACTGGAATAAACGTCATCGCCGCCATAGAGAGAGTTCAGGGCTCTGTAGCCGGTCAATATGATCTCCGAGTTCTTTGTTTGAATGATACGTTTCAACAGACGAACATTGTATGCGATGATTCCCGTGCAAGTATC
>JAYEPK010000456.1:0-2159 GCA_034723935.1 Thermoplasmatota archaeon | reverse complement strand
CGGTCGGGAGGAGCAGTCACACTTGACTGCGACTGTGACTAAAGGAGTTCAACATTGTACCAAAATTTTACCTTTAGTCTACAGACCGGTCCACGAAAAAAAGTATAATGCAAGTTAAGTGGACCGGTCGGGACCTTGGTGGCGGAGATTGTGATCATCAAACAATTATCGACACCAAGGTATGACCAAAGGAGTTCAACAATTTATCAACATATTACCTTTGGTCTGAAGACCGGGACACCACTCCCTTGGTCATTTTTAAAACAATAAACGGGAGTGGTGGACCGGTCGGGTTCCAAACCCTTACTTTTTTCCTATTATCATCAGGATAAACGTTATTCTCTTCCACGGTCACGGACCTCTTTTCGATCATCCCTTGTTATTTATTGAATCCATTTTGCGTCGCAAAATAACGCCTTAATCGTCAGATCAATCGTCCTAATCGTCAGATATTCATGGTGGGAGCATATCCGATGTATCGGTCGCATCTCGCCATTCATTGAAAAGGATGTGTCTCCTTTCATGGGCCAATACCAGATGTTCTGTGCTATTCTCTCTGGAACGATCATTGACGATAGATCCTCCGCGGGCTCCCTAAAGTATAAACTTCAGATGGAGGTTCCATGTATATGATGAGATCTCTTAGCATGTTCCTCATCGCAGTGCTTCTGTTCCTGCCGGTCGGCATAGCCTTCGAGCAGGCTCCCCGGGTTCAGATGAGCATTGATGATGAGAGCACACGGGAAGATAGGATAATCCAGCCCGGCAGGATGATCGATGAACCCTGGTGGGAAAGAACTGTATTCGATCCCGATGGCAACGGTTTGGCTGATGTACTAGAGAAGTATGCGGAGCTCCCTCGAATATCCTCCGTCCCGACACACGTTACGATCAGTTACAACAGAGATATCACGGACCGGGATATTTCCGATTTGACCTTGAGAGGTTTCGAGGTAGCGGCAGTACTCGATTCCATCGACGGTATCGCTCTCCTTGGTGTCCCATCGCACAGATTGTACGAGATCCTGAACATGGATGGCGTGGTCTTCATCGAACCGATCGGCGCCCCTTTCCTGTTCTCCGATATCGGAACCCCCACCGTGAGTGCGAAGCAGTCGGAGATGTTCTCACCGGAAACCGCCTGGGAGAAGGGATACCAAGGGCAAGGTGTCTCGATAGCAGTTATCGACACAGGTATCGACGACGAGCATCCTTCGCTCTCGGGGAAGTTCCTTGGGGGCGTTGATATGACGAAACCGGATAATCTTCCATTCCTTTTCCCCCAGGACGGATCCTACAACCCTGATGATATTCAGGGTCATGGATCGACATGCTCCGGCATAGCGACGGGAACGGGAGCACCGGAAGGTGAGTTCCAGGGAACAGCACCCGATGCACGCCTGGTGGAAGTGAGGATAGGGACCAAGATAGGCTATGCTCCCGGAGAATTCTGGGTCGGCTCCCAGAACGATCCCCATTTCCTCGACGGAACGCTCCGGGGTATAGAATGGGCAACAGAAAACCTGGAAACAGCGTGGCCTTCCGGGGGAAATGACTACAGCGGGATCGATATATTCTCGATCTCCTGGGGGGTGGATATAGGCCAGCCCAGTGATGGGACGGACCAGTACTCGAGACTTCTGGATGCCGCTGTGGACCAGGGCGCTATAGTCATCAACGCCGCAGGGAACGAGGGACCTGATAACAATGGTTTCTCCGGCCTTTCGGCTTCCTCCAAGGCAATAATAGTTGCAGCAACTGACGATAACAATACGATGGCGCATGCAGATGATGTGATCGCTTTCTATTCATCCAGAGGTCCGAGACACGACAACGGGGACGACAACCCCTACAACGAGCTCAAGCCGGATATCGCCGCACCGGGAACGAACATCGTTCAGCTCCAGCCGGATACAACAAGGCTCACCGGTGATGCATCCAACAACGGATACGGAAACAGGGGTTCCGGGACATCATACGCGACACCTCTGGTAGCAGGTGTTGTCGCCCTTGTTCTCGAGGCAAATCCCGACCTTGAAGGAAGGAACGAGATAGTGAGCGAGGTGCTGAAATATACTGCTGACAGGAAGAACCCGCCGACACTCCCCGAACTCGACCCCTTCTGGGAGAGGGATTTCGGATACGGGGTTATCGATGCT
>JAYEPK010000455.1:0-2161 GCA_034723935.1 Thermoplasmatota archaeon | reverse complement strand
CACTGGACTCAGGGGAGTGGGAAAGACCACGATAATGTTCCAGTTGATGCAGGAGATGCTGAATAGAGGATGGCAGGAGGAAAAGATCCTCTACCTGCCCATGGACCAGGCTCTGCTCTCCGGGAACTCAATAACGGACCTTGTCAACGAATACGAAAGATCCGTGATAAGAGGATTAATGTCAAAGGCAGACGGCAAGTTCCTGTTACTCATAGACGAGGTCCAGTACAGTCCGGATTGGAGCCTTCAGTTGAAGGTCCTATCGGATTCCATTCCGAATGCGATCTTTCTGGTATCCGGTTCATCGGCTGTCCAGATGGATATGACCGCTGACCTTGCAAGGAGAGCCACAGTTCATAGAATTCATCCACTTTCATTTCTCGAGCAGTTGATCCTGCCTCGTAGGACCTCGGTCGATCAGGATACAATTGATACCTATTTTTCATGCCTATTTGAAACGAAGGATCCCGAAGAGATCATCAACAAGTATCCGGATGCTTCCAGACCACTGGTGAAGAAGATCCGAGAAACAGGGGGATACGATCCGGGTATCATGGAATGGTACCTGCTTGAGGGGGGAATGCCCTGGATACCGATCGAAGATAAGAACAGGAGAAGGATGTACGATATTGTTGAGAAGATCGTGGAAAAGGACCTTCCCAAGATCGGAGAGCATGAACCCCACACGTTGAGGGCAGTCCCCAGGATACTGAGTCTGATCGCTCCCTCCCCTGACATCAGTTACAATTCGATATCGAGTGACCTGGACTCCGTGGGCCTAACTTCCATCAGGCGAGTTATGGAGACACTCGTAAAAAGCCAACTCATCTTCGAGGTTCCAAGCCTTGGTTCGGTCAGGTCCTCGGGAAGGAATGAAACAAGGAAATACTTCTCATCCCCGGGTCTTGCATCTGCAATAATCGATACTGCGGGGTTCGATCCCCGGAGGTTTCTGGGTCCGCTGGCAGAATGCGCCGTTGCATCAGTACTGAAACATCGTTTGGATACGATCCCCGGAGCAGGTCTTTTCCACGTATCCAGGAAGGGTCAGGCCGATCTTGTCCTTGATATGGGGGGAAGACGAATAGTGATAGAGGTGGGCATGGGTAGAAAGGATGAAGGGTACCGACAGGTGTTCGGATCGATGAAGGCCTCCAAGGCCGACCTTGGTATCATCGTTTCCAATTCCGGCAAAATGGAACGCAGAAGGAATGCCATCAAGGTCCCCATGAAGGAATTCCTGTGTATTTGATCGATGGTGAAGAAAGGACCCTGCAACGAGGGGAAGGTTCTCTTCGAATTCCCTATTCAACACTCTTTTGTAAAAGAATGAAAGAGAGAAGTAAATGGACCTGACAGTGGACCTTGACCAATTCTTCGATTTCCGGATCAAATATTCCCTCGGAGAAAGGCCAGACCTCAGAAACCTCCCAATATTCCCGGAATATGTCTCTCTGGTTGCCCTTGAAAAACCTCTAAGGACCATCTCATCGTCCATGATCTTCAAGAGATCCCGGGGGACCTAACATGAGAATCATTCAAAAATAAGATTACCACCATCTGAATCCGGTATTCGGACCATTTGGAGGAAAGGTGATTGTATTATATAGTTCAACTATTATAATTTATAGAATCATCATCACTGACTCCCAAATGTATATTTAAAAAGGTAAAACCTCGACAAAAAGTCGAAGGTTTATTTTTACCATGCCATCAATATCGCAGTCCGAAGGAACCGATATTGCTTTGGTATTTACCAATTTTAATATACTCTAATTATTATTCACCGATATTCTGGTGATATTTGTGATTGCAAAGCATTCGACAATAATCGTTATACTCTGTCTACTCATAAGCGGACTTGGAGTATTTGGTACAGTTAGTGGAAATAACGACAATGGGAATGTTTTTCCGACTCTCTCTTCTCTTTTTGCAGGCGGAGATGGTTCTGCAGGTAACCCTTATCAGATCTCGAATGTAACAGAGCTTCAGTGGATGGGTAACACTTCGGACCTGGGTAAGCATTTCATTTTGATAAATGATATCGATGCCAGTGCAACAAAGACCTGGAATTCCGAAGCAGGTTTTGATCCCGTGGGTGATAATACTAATTCGTTTACAGGTACATTCGATGGCCAGGGATACAATATAACAAATCTGT
>JAYEPK010000454.1:0-2163 GCA_034723935.1 Thermoplasmatota archaeon | reverse complement strand
CCTTACTGGACTTCTTCTTGGAAGGTCCTTCATCCTCTTCTTCTTCATCGTTATCTTCATCTTCGTCGTCTTCTTCCTCATCTTCGTCATCATCCTCGTCTTCTTCTTCCTCCTCCTCGTCCTTATTATCATCTTCGTTCTCTTCCACCTCGTCCTCATCGGATATTGTTTCCTTGTCTTCTTCTTCTTCCACGTCCTCTCCCTCGAGGTCCTCATCCGGATCATCCTTAGGCGGTAGAGGAGCTTCCTTCGGCTCCCCTGCATCATCGTTTCTCTTCTTCCCGGACTTCTTGCTCTTGGACTTCTTGCCTTTCTTCGCATCTTTCTTCGAACCCTTGGCCATGTCTGAACCCCCTGAAACTACCCGGAACCATTACTTGGAACCAGATAGTATAGCAAATATGCTGATATTAAAGATTTGCATCCCCTACCTGGAGTATCCTATCCCATAGATGAAGCATCTACGCTGAACAGGAATAAACTGAGTATCCAGGTCGCAGCGAGCATTACCCAGAACAGTACTGCGAATATGATCGCAAAGACGGCTTTCGATTTGTATGAACCCGCACCAAGTGCAAGGGCAATTATTGCCAGAGTTATTGCTCCAAGGGATAACAGGGCCCCCAGAGGCACAGAGAAGCACGCAATAAAGGCAATGATACTCAATCCTTCAATAGCATTGGCTGCAAGAACGGAACCGATGAAGAACAACCCAATGCAGCGATCCCCAGTGGTCCGGCTATCCTCGCCAGGATCTCTCCCTTCCCTTTCGGGACCCTGGAATACTGGGCGGTCATCCGTTCCCTTCCCCTGTCGAGCTCCTTCAGCTCATCCTCCAGGTTGATAGAAGGATCGTATCCAGGGCTCACGCCTTGGGACCCATACGAAGAGGCGGCGGGATCATAACCGGCTTGCGTCTGCGGAGCAGGTGCCCCTCCGAGGGGCGGAGCAGGCGCCGGATCGTTCGGTGGCAGTCCATAGCTATCGAATATTTCGTCTGTCATCCATTCTCCCCCATATCAGATCGTTCAGACACCGGGAATTACCTCTTCAGGCTCCCCATTGACATTCTTGTTTGCTTCACCCCATCTCTCGACGACCTTTGCAAGTCTCTTTACTCCCTCGTCTATCTTGTCGTCCTCCGAATGGGTGAAATTGAGCCTCATGCAGTTGGTTCCGGTACCATCGGCGAAGAAAGCGCTTCCGATAACGTAGGCAACGTTCTCGGCCAATGCATCCTGGAACATCTCCGTCGTATTGATCCCTTCGTTCAATGTTGCCCAGAGGAACATCCCACCTTCCGGAACGGGCCATCTGATATATTCCTTCGGCATGTGTTCATCCATGGCCTTGGTCATCAATCTCTGTTTCCTTCCGTAGAGGTCAATTATTGTGTTGAGATGCTGGTCGATGTAACCTCTCCTGAGGTATTCCTTTGCGATATGCTGTGTAAAGGGTGGTGCACAGAGGTCCACTGCCTGCTTGGAAATGACCATCTTGTCGATCACCGGTTTCGGCCCGTAGGTCCAGGCTATCCTGAAGCCGGGAGCAAGCGTCTTTGAAAATGTTCCCAGATAAATTACCCTTCCTTCCTTGTCCATGGATGCAAGGGCCGGCAATTTCTCTCCGGTGTATCTAAGCTCCCCGTAGGGATCATCCTCGATGATCAGGAAGTCATACTCGTGAGATAGGTCAATGAGCTTCTTCCTTCTGGAACGGCTCATACACACACCAGCAGGATTGTGGAA
Organism: Thermoplasmatota archaeon; assembly: GCA_034723935.1. Lineage (GTDB taxonomy): Archaea > Thermoplasmatota > Penumbrarchaeia > Penumbrarchaeales > Penumbrarchaeaceae > JAYEPK01. The sequence continues at coordinate 415 of JAYEPK010000454.1, read as the reverse complement.
CGTTGGTATCGTGTAAAGGAACTTCAATAGAATTGAATGTTTCTGGACGGTTTCCAGATAGTCCTCAAGGTGGTCTACCTGCATCCCATCATCATCCAGTGGTATAGATGCGATGGTCGGGTCGTAGGCATTGAACGCATTGAGGGCGCCGAGATAGGTCGGTGCCTCCATTGCTATGGTCGATCTGCTTCCGATGAACAATCTTCCCAGAAGGTCGAGACCCTGCTGGGAACCAACGGTTATCAGAATGTTGTCCCTGTCACCATCTATGCCCAACTTGTTCTTCAATCTGGAGGCGATCTCCTCCCTCAGGCCGGGAACACCCTCGGTCGAACCGTACTGGAGGGCTTTATGCGGTTCGTTCTTCAGGACATCGCTGACGATACCGCCTATCCTTTCCCGTGGAAAGGATAGG
>JAYEPK010000453.1:0-2173 GCA_034723935.1 Thermoplasmatota archaeon | reverse complement strand
CGATCGATGTCATATTGTTTTCATGATAAGAGCCGTTCTCTAGGACGTATCTTAACTGTACGCTTACAAGCCTGACATTGTCCGATGCCCTAACAGAGATCGGAATGTTCTGACCGAGTAGAACGGTCTTTGGATAGGTAATACCGAAAAGAAGAGGCTCGTCGAATTCCTTTTCTATCTTCTGTATAAGGGGAGCCGTACTTTTGAAATTCCCGGATGTGTCCAGCGCATGGAATGTGAAGTTCATGGTTTCGTTCTGGACATCGGGAACAGTTATCCGGTGAACATAGAGACCATCTTCCCAGACCATGGTGCGGTTGATGATCGCCCCATCTCCGATGCGGTAGTGGACGTAGACCAGATCAACCTCCCTTTCATCCACAACATTTACGGCAAACCTGTATCGATCTCCCGTTACCGGGTTTGGACCCATTACCGGATCTATGGTTGGAGGTACAATGTCATACTGCAAAGGATGGAAGTCGCCAGGTCCGTGGGGAACTTCGGTGTCGCCAAGCCAGTCCCCGTCAAGGTCCAGTCCGGAGTAATCGTTCCAGAAATTGCCTCCTATGCGGTCGCCCCCGATAATGTTCTGTCCCTTGTACTTCGGCGAGTTCCAGATGAGGTTCGTCGAGGAGGAGAGTGATCCGTGGTTGACATCGTTGTCGAAGTAGTTGTCGTAGACAAGAACAGAATCGCAGTTGTAGAGGTTGAGTCCCACAGAGTGGTTCAGGATGAAGTTCGATCTGATGATAATGTAGTTGCAGTCGTTCAACTCGATACCGAACAACTGGCTTCCTGTCCCTTTTGATATACTGTTGTTTAAAATATTAACGTAATCGGAGGATTCTACCAGTATCCCCCCTTTCCAATCGTCCATAATTATATTCTCTTTGATATCGGAACCGGAGCTGTTGTGGAACACTATCCCGAAGTCCGTGCTGCTCCTTACTGTATTGTTGTCTACCATCACGTTCACGGTGTTGATAGCGGTTATCTGGTCCCCGTAGATATTCTCCAGAAGATTTCCATTGACCTCAATATTTTTAGAGCTTCCCCTCAAATATATGGCAGACATGGTGAGGGTGGAATTATGGATATGATTGTGGTCCAGTGCAACGTTGGTGCTTTTTTTATCCACCAGGATCCCTGACATTGAGCTTCCTGTGATATCATTATAACTCACCCTGACATCGTTCGAGAAGCATCCCATCAGCGGTTGGTCGGTAATATGGACGCCGTGATAGGTCGATCCGGAGATCCTGTTGCCGGAGACGATGGTCCCACGGCATCCCGAGATGGCAATCCCTGTGGATGCGTCAATGATCGTATTGTCAAGGACCCTGGCATCCATAGAGAATACATAATCATGGGATGTGATCCACACCCCGCAGTTCATCATTGTATTTCTCCTGATCGTATTGTTGGATGATCCAACATCGTTCACCCCTCTTAAGAGGTCAGAGAACCGGGAACCGTGAACAGTGTTGTTGCTCGAGGTGTAGAAAAGGACTCCATTGTACCCGTATCCGGTGATATCGAGGTCCTTGAGATTGTTGTCGTTGCAGTGGACCAAAGACACACCTGTTCCAGACCCTGTGATGGTCATGTTGTTGATGTCGGAACCATGTGTGAATCCCATCTGGAGAGCGTTCGATGTACCGGACATATCCTGGCCTCTTACGGTTGCATTCGTGCAGTTGGCTAGGATGATCTGAGCTGCATCCGAGGTGATTATGGACCCTGTTTCGTTCTTCCTGTAGATGATGGGCATGAGGTTCACACGATTGGCATTGTCTATGACATGTGTATTCCAGTCGAGGACATCCTCTCCGAATATACCGATACCGCCTCCCTGCATCGTATTGCTTTTTATCTGCTCGCTCTTGCAGTTATCGATCTCTATTGACACACCCGTAGAGGTGATTGAGTTCTGCCTGTAGGTGTTCCCGTTTTCATTGGTGAGCATAAGTCCGGTGGAAGCCTGCGTGATCGAGTTCGCTTTGAACATCGTCCCGTGATTGGAATCGAACTGTCCTCCGGTCGTGCATTTGCTGATGGTGCTCCCTTCGATGGTGCAGTCCTTTGCAGAGGATAGACTGATCCCGACATCGCTGCCTTCGATCCTGTTCCCGTTTATTTTCAGTTTGTCCGACCACTGAGAATATATTCC
>JAYEPK010000452.1:0-9607 GCA_034723935.1 Thermoplasmatota archaeon | reverse complement strand
ATAATGTCACCGGGCTTGAACTTGGTTCTTCTCCTATCAAAGTTGTTGGAAACTGCTGGGGAGTCGAGAGATGTGCGTATTTCAATATAGAAGTTGTTCGGTCCATTGGAAAAATTTCATTTGAGATCGATGATAAACCGGTTCATACCGGTGATACTGTCAAGGTCCACCTAAACGTGACCGATCTGCTCGGCGATGATCTTTTACTTAACAAGAATGAAGTGGTCTGGTCGGTCGAGGGAGATCAGACGATAATGTTCTCCGATGAAACAGATATTCATATCATTCCCCGTTCGCCAGGTATTGTTGAGGTCAATGCAGTTGTGGACATAGGTAGGGCAAATGGATCGATCAGCGAGAGTATTACTGTATATTCTGCAGTTTCATATCTCAGAATATTTCCGATGGAATCTCAGATATTTACTGGCAAAGCAGTTGTGATATCCGCTGAACTAATTAACTGGGAAAATCAAACGATGGACGAAGTGTTAACCAATTGGACCATTACTGGCCTGGCACAAAGGATAAGATCAACTGCTTTTGATCTGACATTGGTTCCTTTATCGGAAGAAGAGATCAACATATCGGTCGAAGCTGTTTATTTCAATGAGACATATCAAGATTCAATATCATTCACCGCATTATCGGATGTATCTCGCCTCGAGTTGGATTCAGATACTATTAACATTCCTTTGGGCGCGACTATTTCGAGAGATATCACTTTAATTAACGATCTGAACGAGATATATACTGGACGGTTAATTTTTTCATTGGAAGTGGAAATCGACCTTTTTATCTCTCCGTCTATTTCGGATAGGGTCCTATCCGTTGTAGGTAAGAATATTGGCTCATCCGAATTGACGATTATCGCCATAACTCCATTTTCCGAAGTAAGGGAAGTTATCAAGATCAATGTATTTGAACCACTGGAAGAGATTCGTTTGAAAGAACCTTTAAAGATAGTTAGAAATGTTCCATCGACCATTTCTCTGGAATTTATTGGCCGTGATGGTTCAATTCTTGATCTCGATCATTATTCCATTTCGTCTAACTCAGGGTCTATATATTCCTCAAATGATAAAACAAAGGTCATTGTCCAGGATACAAGGCCAATTGAGATCACGATAATTGCAACATATTTCAGTTCTTTTTTAGAATCAAATTTCACTGTTGATGTTGTTCCCAGAGCAGTAGGTATTTCAATTAATGACACACCTCCGGTAATTCGATTGGATTCCACATATGTTCTTAAGGGAAAAGCCATTCTTGAAAATAGTGAGACGTCAGATGAGATAATCTGGACATCCATGGAGAATAAAAGTTATTCCTATTCGGGAATCGGATCCAATCTGAATATCCGATTCAATAAGATAGGCAATAACAGTGTCAAATTGGTTGCGTGGTATCATGATCAAGAGCTTGAAACAACTTTAAATTTTCTAGTATATGATCTTCCATTGCTTACTTCATTGGAACTGTTATCATATGAAACACCAGACGGAAGGATCATTGAGGTAGAAGCCTACGATCAATATGGGATCAACATCACCTATCTCTGTCTAATAGAGTGGGATGGTTCATTTTCCCAACTTGACAACAATAAGATTTTCACCCGAGATAATTCCATATCTGTATTTGTGACCTATGATGGTATTACACTATCTGAGAAACGGGTCGATAGAAAGGAATCAGGTATTTCCTTTACCTTTTTCTTGATAGTATGTACCGCTTTGATCCTTTCAGGGATTTTTTTACTGATACTATTTATGCATAAGAAAAGATCTAACGGACTTTCGATGAATGATCAAAGAGACCTTGATATTTATTCGGGTATTTCACACCAGTATCCCGAAACAGATGATTTCAAAGAGGATCCTTTAATCCCATATTCCTCTCAAGATGATCTATTAATGCCTTTTCTGAATATGGAAGAATAGAATTCAAAAAGTTCCAGGTGGTATCCAGGGTACTTTAGCGTGGTGGCCACTTGTCCTGAATGTAATATGCTTATAAAGCTTTCAAGAAAACGCTTGAAGCCGATGTGGCCTGGATGAGATCGCGAGAGAGTCTCCAGGGATATCTGTTTATTCAATTTATCGCACTATATTTGTATAGTCAGGTATTGGATCATCTGAAACGCAAGGATTTTCTGAAGCGTTACAGTGTCCAGGATATCCTGACATACCTATCAAAGGTCTGTATTGTTGAGGTGAATGGAGAAGATAGGTTGTGTGAAGTATCGAGACAGACACAAAAGCTGATTGACCTTCTCGAGATACCCATTACCGAAAGATTGGGACTTTAGGGATGAATTTTAATAAATAGACCCAAATATTATTAACAGGGCCTGAAATGTCGAACCATCCAACGGGTCAGCTCCGGGTGATACGCAGCGCGATGGTCTCAGAGTAGACCCTCTCAGGTACCCAACAGGTGATACCAATGAACACCGTCAACAGATCAATGCTTGCCCTTGTTCTTGCGGTCCTCGTGATCGGTCAGGTCAACCTGGCAAGCTCCGCTTTCGATGAAAGGTCTCCGGACCAGCCCGTCTTCACCGGTTCATCGGGGGAGTTTCCCGTATTCACTCACTGGGGAGCATTTCCCCTGAAAGATCTGAGAGAGAACATCCCCCGGATAGGAGATGAAAGTGCTGGAACAAAAAGGATCATCCAGTTCGATGGTCCCATTCCTTCCGAACTTCACAGGGAATTGAACTCCATCGGAGTAGAGGTCCTTGGATATCTCCCGGAGTATTCCTTCATAGTAGATACTCGAGATGCTGACATTTCCGCTCTGATTTCCATGGAAGGCTTCAGCGGGATGTCCACGTATCCCTCCGGGTTGAAGATAATGCCCGAGGTTTACGATCTCTTCCGAGATGATAGCCGGCGATGGGAGGTCCAGGGTGCAAGGTCCCTTGTGGTGGACCTCTTCAGGGAAGATCCGACGATCTTCGAGGAACTGGAAGATGTCGGAACCTGGACCGAACAGGCATCATCGACACGATATCTTGTAGGGCTCCCGATATCTTCTCTCGGAGATCTGCTTGGTATTGAGTCCGTGGAATGGGTGGAACCAAGATACGAGATGGTCCTTTACAACGATGTTGCAAGTGGTATAATGGGAGTTCCGGAGATATGGAACACTCACGGTCTGACCGGTGCCGGTCAGATAGTTGCGATAGCAGACACGGGGATCGACACAGGTGTTGATTCCCATTCCACAAATGGCGATATGATAGCAGACCTGGACAACAGGGTGACCCCCGTTTTCTGGGCAGGTTACTCTGCGATCGATACCCACAGCCACGGGACACATGTGGCGGGATCGGTCGCTGGCAACGGTTCGCTCTCGAACGGTACGATCAGAGGGATGGCCCCCGAAGCAGAAGTGTTCTTCCAGGCCATATCCAATGAATCCGCTGGCAATTCACTGCAGATACCAGCGAATACAAGTTTGATCTTCAAACAGGCTTATGACAACGGTGCAAGGATCCATACGAATTCATGGGGTTCTTCTGTCTACGGCCAGTATACTACAAGGTCCTGGGATGTCGATTGGTTCCTCTACAACTATCCGGACATGATCATCCTCTATTCCGCCGGAAACTCCGGTATGGACTATTACAAACCCTGGGGAACATACAATCCAGATGGAAAGATAGATGATGATTCCATCGGTGCTCCCGCGTCGGCCAAGAGCTGTATCACGGTCGGTGCTTCGGAAAATAACAGATCGACCGGTGGGTTCCAGGGAACATGGAATTCTGGGTGGGGATGGCCATTCACCTTGGATCCGGTCAGGAGCGATGGGCCCTCTGACGATCCAGATGGCCTTGCGGCATTCTCGTCAAGGGGGCCGACGGATGACGGAAGGCAGAAGCCAGAGATCGTAGCTCCGGGAACCAATATCCTCTCACTTCGGTCGACCCAGACCCCTAACACAGGCTGGGGGACATACGCCGGGAACTCCAATTACATATTCATGGGAGGCACATCAATGTCCACCCCGCTCACTGCAGGAACAGTGGTACTGATAAGACAGTATTACAATTCCACACTGGGATATGACACACCGTCCGGCGCTTTGATGAAGGCCACACTGATCAACGGTGGTGTTGACCTGACCCCCGGTCAGTACGGATCCTCCAATGCCACGACCCAGGAGATCAACGGAAGACCCGATAACCATCAAGGATGGGGAAGGGTTAACCTTACCGAGTCGTTGTATCCCGGGAACGGGAACCTCGCTTTCATTGACAATATGAGCGGAATATCAACGGGAGAGAAGGTCGCATCAACGCTAAGCGTCGCATCAAGCTCCAAGGAGCTGAGGTTGACACTGGCCTGGTCCGATCATCCCCCCTCCATGGCCGCCTCCAAACAGCTTGTGAACGATCTTGACCTCTGGGTCGAAGCGCCCAACGGAACGATATACAACGGGAATGATCTGATCGCTCCATTCAACGATACCAAAGATGATACGAATCCGGTCGAGGGCATCATGATAAGCTCCCCCTCTGCAGGAATATGGAAGGTCTTCATCAACGGGACGAACATTCCAATGGGGCCCCAGCATTTCGCACTGGTGGCAAGTGGTGATATCTCGAATTTCTCCGGTGTTGTCGAGGTTGATATGGAATACTACTCGACGGAGGGAGATACCATCAATATCCAAGTCTTCGACCAGGACCTGATAGGCGACGGGACCGTGGTAGTGAACGTTTCCTCCGACTCCTTCCAGGCAGGAAGGGCGGTCACTCTGACGGAGAGCGGATCGTCCGGTCTTTTCACTGGTAGCATTATAACGATAAATGCCTCGACCAGCAACACCTCGTTCATACATGTTTCACATGATGATACGATCACCGTATGGTATCAAGACAGCGACCCCTCCGGCCTGTTCACTGCAAGTGCGATCGCAAAGGATCCTGTGAGGCTGAGTATCAAATGGAAGGAAGAATTCTCCCTTGTCCAGGCTTTCAACGAGACGATACATCTGGAAGGCAACATGGACAGGAACATCACCGGATGGTGGAAGTTGAACGGTATCGATTCGGGATGGAGACCTCTGCATGACGATGGCAACTCGACATATGGCGACACCGTTTCCGATGACGGAAACTATTCCGACATCTGGTCCGTCCCATCCGATACCAACGGTTTGGCCACTCTGGTCACAGCAATAGAGGATCCGTATCTCGGAAACAGGACCTACACCCATTTCGATATGACATTCAACTCATCCGTTCCCAGATATCCAAAGAATTTATCGATTTCCATCTCTCCCGAAGGGAATTCGGTAACCCTCGACTGGTCGGATACAGATGAGACGGATATCCTGCATTACGGGATATATGTCAATTCAAGTTCGACGATGTCTTCATGGGCCCCATCCGGGTGGAGCCATCTGATGAACACGAGCTCAACGACCACACAGACAGTGGTTGGGGGTCTGATCGATGGGATAAATTACGGGTTCAGGGTCTCGGCCTACGACCTTGCAGGGAATGAATCCTCAACGTCAACTGCCATATATGCCACTCCCGGGGATACCGAACCTCCCCTGGTGAACATTATCACCATCGCACATACGATAGTCGGGACAGCTCACCTCGAGTTCGTGGGCAGTGCTGACCTTGAAATGGTAGAGCTCCAGTTCTCCAATGATTCCAATGATAACGGATTGATGGATGATGATAATTGGGAGGCTGCAGGTATCGGTTACCCGTCCAATTTCACATGGGATACAAGGAACTCCTCCGGGGGTCCGGGAAATATCAACAGGATGTTCCTGAGGTACAGAGGTTATGATGAGGTCCCCAACATTTCGGACTGGGTCAGTGCATTTGGTTTCCGAATCGACAACACCGGTCCTTCGGATGTCGAGCTGACCGTTTCTCCGCAAAGGATAACGAACATCGTATACCATACCCTTGAAGGCAGGTCGGAGGGAGACGGTTACGTTCTTATCTTTCTGAACGGCATCGAGGTCGACAATGCAACCTGCGATCCCCTGGGTGGTTTCTCATTCGATATGGACATGGATGAAGGTCCGAACGAACTCAACCTCTCGGCATACGACCAGTACGGTGCGGGTCCGACGAACAGGTCCTACAATTTCACTCTGGATACAAGGGCCCCAGTCGCAAGCATCGATGTGGAGGATCAGAGCAAGATCACAAGGGAGATAAGACCTGAAGGGTACATGCTCAATTCATCAAGTTATGACAGGGGTATTGATCCGCTTTTTACCTATGTCGAGAACATCACATGGACCTACAGGGGCCCTGACGAGGTTGCAAAGGTGTTCTACAAGGATGGATCCATCCATCTGTCCCTGGACGATCTGGGCATACATCTGCTGACCATTGATGTGAGGGATCCTGCCGGCAATGTCAATTCGACAACACTTTCAATAGAGATATTAGATACGACCACACCGATGCTCTCGATCAACGGTCCTCTCCTTGTGGATGAGAAGAAGCCGATATCATATACAGTGAACATAACGGACAACGATCCGAAGATGCATCTGAGGAAATTGTTCCGGATCCACTGGAATGCAACCGGTACCGGTGATTTCAATTATGAGTTCGAAAATGATCCGTTCATTGTCTGGTTCCCGGGCCCCGGCTCCTTCAATATAAGCCTCGAGGTCAGGGACGGTGGTAACAATACGAATATGACATTTGTGATAGTAGAGGTGTCTGATACCACTCCTCCGAACCTTGGCATACTGGGAGCATCGGAGGTACTTCTGGGTGTCCCGGAGACCTATACGGCGAACGTGACCGACAATGATGAGCACTTCCCCGATGGGGCAACCTTCTCCTGGAACCTTTCCTATCTTGAAGGGCCACCATCCGGTTGGTGGTCAAAGAGCTTCGAGGGAGTGTCCTTCACATACAATTACACGGAGAACGGTGCATATACCCTTATACTCGAGGTGACCGATGCTTCAGGCAACGGCAGGGAACTTCAGATCAACATCGAGGCAGATGGCGACCTCACCCCTCCAATGGTAAGAGAGATCCTTCCTGCGGTCAATTCGTCCTATCAGTTCAGTGAGACCGTCCTTTTCACGGTGAGGTTCAACGAACTCATGAACAGATCTTCTCTTACAACGGATACGGTTCAGCTGATCGACCAGAATGGGGATCCGGTCAACATCACTCTTGAAATCAAGAACAGACAGGGCGTGACAGAGGTCAAGATCGACCATGGCCCGCTCGAGTTCGAGGGGACCTATGCCGTTCAGGTCACGACCGGTGTCAAGGATGCATGGGAGAACAACATGGCCGAGGAGTTCAGGGCCAATTTCACTATCAGAACACAGTTCGAACTGGTTTATCCGTGGGGCTATCTGGATGAGGTGTTCACCAATTTCTCCAGAAATAGGTCCATCAGACTGGTGTTTTCGAACCCGGTGGAATCGGGATCCCTGATAAATTACATGAACCTCAAGGCACTTACCTGGGGGGTGGATGTGCTGGGGAATGAGAGATTATCATTGATATCGGTCCCTTTCATCCTCGAACAGGGAGACACCGAGCTGGAGATCATCCTCAAGGCGGATTGGGACGAGGGAGTGGAATACAACATCACTATATTCAATGGGGCCCTGGATGTATTTGGTTATGAAATGGACAGGACCTATACATGGGAGTTCAAGATATACATCCCACCTGCAGCCCAGCCAGGGGGAGAAGAGGAGAAAGAAGATGATCCGCTTCCGAATTGGATGAACAATCCTGTCTACTGGATCATGATCGCAGCAGCCATACTTTTTGTTATTCTCCTTGTGATAATCTTCGGGATGGTCAGGCGCAGGAGGAACCTGAAGAAGATATGGGCTGCGGGTGAGGAAGATCCCGGAAGGGAGATCTATTCCCCCCCGCCGCCGGTTGAGGTGGTAGGTGAGGGACCTGTAGAGGAAACACCAAAAGAAGAACCTGCACCTATGACCTATGACGACCTCTATGGGTCAAGCGGATCTGCTTCCCGGGAACCTGATCGTTCTGCACCGGAGGAGGTAGGGTCGGTAACCTCTTTCATGGAGCCACCTCCGCCGGTTCCCTCATATTCACCACCTGCACCACCAGTTGAACCGGGGGCCAGTACCGGCCTGGAATGGGATGAGGATGATTCTGATGAGGAATGGGACGATCCAGACGGATCAGAAGATGATGATGAGTTGGAATGGTGAGCTCGCCTCTTATGAAGATGAAGTTAATAGCCCGGAAACGGAATCATCAGGTAAATATTATTAAGGTCCTGTTTGTTAACACAGTGCTGGACCGTGTAGTTCCATGGATGTAGATCGATGACAATGGGTCTAAAAATTCACAAGATGCTCAAGGATGAGAAAAATGACCCTCCAGAACTAATAGTGGAGGCTGGAAAGCGAAAGGAGGAATCCGACAGCATCCTTGAGGCCATATACAACAGGCTCATAATCAAGAAGAGCGACAAGAAGAGATCCGATATCCTTGAAGATGATGATGACGATCTATAGTAGCGTCTACGTTCCTTTGAAATAATAAAACCCCTTTTCAGGTTTGACGATAGTCGAGGATACTCTGGCGGACAGCCATCCGTCACTGTTCAACTTTCTAGGATCAAAGGTGTGGCTTACATGTTAAGAATGTGCGAGGATCACGGGTATTTCCGTGGTGAAGAATGTCCAATATGCGGTGAGGAGGGAAAGTTCCTGATGAGCTCCTATGAGCTTGAATCCCTTGGAAGGATAATGGCAGGCATACTCCGCCATTTCCCGGAGAAGTTCGGGATGGACATGGATGAAGAGGGTTTTGTGGATGCTTACAAGATGGTTTCGGCCATAAAGAGGAAGAGGGGAGACAAGGTGAGGTGGCTCAGACCCAGTCACATCATAGGTCTCGTCGAGACCGATCCGAAGGGACGTTATCAGGTCGATAACAATCATGTAAGGGCTACCTACGGCCACTCGCTTGAGCTCAGTATGAGCCTTCCTACGGACAATATTCCGGAAAGATTGTATTATCCTGCTCACCCGAATGAAGTGGATAGGGTTCTGAAGGAAGGGCTCCATCCGATGGACCGGGCCATGGTCCATCTATCAAAGACCTGGAACGATGCATACGAGGCCGGGATCCATCGAGAAGGTCCCGATCCTGTGATCGTCCGTATCGATGCCGAGGATGCTATGAACAATGGAATTATCATCCAGAGAGCTGGGAAGACGGTGTTCACCGTTGAAGAGATACCATCCGACTTCCTTTCGATTTCCGATGAAGAGGATATAGAACTCGCCAGGCAGGAGATCATGGAGCGTGGTGGACATTTCCATGGTGATCGAAACAAGGAGAAGGAGATAGATGGCGAGGTCGATCCCGAAAAGATCCTTGAAGGTGATGTCAAGGAACCTGAAGATAAGAGCGTTCCCGCCAAGGTAGCGGTCCCTGTCAAGGAACCTGAAGATAAGAGCGTTCCCGCTAAGGTAGCGGTCCCTGTCAAGGAACCTGTGGAAAAGAAAGAGGAACCGTCAACCGAGGAAAAGCCCTCGAAGGACGACGTCAAGGACAAGGCTCCGTCAAAGAAAGAATGATTTTTCGGCATCTACA
>JAYEPK010000451.1:0-2180 GCA_034723935.1 Thermoplasmatota archaeon | reverse complement strand
AGCTCGCTGCGGGTCTCATGAAGAAACTCCTGACAAGGTACAGGATAGAAGCAAGAGATGTCTCCCACATAATTGCCACCGGACAGGGTCGAAGATCGGTGGACATTGCAGACCTTGCAAGGACTGGCATCACAACATTTGCCAGGGGAGCCCACTTCATCGATGAGGATGTGGACATCGTTGCGGATGTCGGAGGACACGGTATCAGAGTAATGAGAATGGGAGAGATGGGGGTCATCTCGGATTTCAGGACCAATGACAAGTGCTCGACCGGAACAGGGTGCTTCATGGATACCATGGCAACTGCGCTGGAGGTCAGTATAGAGGATGTCGGGGAGCGCTCCCTGCACTCCAAACTTGCAGAGCACGTGAACGCATCATGTACCGTGTTTGCGGAATCAGAGGTTGTTTCCCTTATCGCCAAGGGAAAGGTGACCGAGGACATCCTGGCGGGACTGCACCAGATGGTCTCAAGGAAGATAGTTTCCCTGATAAATTCCACACAGAGCAAGGGGAAGGTCCTGATATGCGGCGGGGTCGCCCTGAACATTGGCGTTGTAAAGGAGATCGAAGGGTCCATCAACAGGGAAATGGTCGTCCCCGATCTCCCTCATATGGTCGGAGCTCTCGGAGCAGCTCTTTCATCTCCGACAAGGAAGAGGAAAGCGGTTGTATCAGATACTTCCGTTGAGGATACGAAGATGGAAAAAAGAACCCTTCTGGATAGACTTCTGAGGTGGAAATGATGATCACGGCAGGGGTCGATCTGGGATCCACATACGTCAAGGCTGCGGTCATCAGGGACGGGAAGAGGATCGGACACGGTGTGGCTCCGACCGGCCATGACCATGACCTGACCTCGAGAAGGGTCCTGGATGAAGCCGTGAGGATGGCGGGTATCGACAGGAATGATATTGAATACATCATATCCACCGGATACGGCAGGAGGGTCACCACGCTCGCCGACGAGAACATCTCGGAGATCTCCGCGAATGCAAGAGGGGTCCAGTGGATAGGTTCCGAGCTCGGGGTCAGGACCATCATCGATATCGGCGGCCAGGACACCAAGGTAATAGCACTGGATGACGACCTTCAGATGATAAATTTCGCGATGAACGACAAATGCGCCGCAGGGACCGGAAGGTTCCTGGAGGTCCTGGCAAAGGTCCTGGATATCCCTTTGTCTGAAATGGGTCCATTGTCACTCACGAGCAGGGACCCGATCGATATCACTACAACCTGTCTGGTCTTCGCCAAGTCCGAGGTTGCCAACCTGATCTTCGAGGGGCACAGGAAAGAGGATATCATCATGGGAATTCACAAGGCGGTTGCAAGAAGGCTCGTGGCAATGGCAAAGAAGGTGGGGATACGTGATGTTGTCTTCTTCGACGGCGGACCTGCCAGGAACACGGGGATGATAATTGCCATGGAAAAGGAACTGGGCAGGAAGATGCACGTTCCCGGGAACCCGCAGATCGTTACCGCCACAGGAGCTGCGATCCTGGCCATGGAGCATCTCGAGAAGAAGGGAGGAGGAAGGACTTGAGACCGATCCTCCTCCCTTTGTTATCCATCTTCATCCTTATTTCCGGATGCCTTGGAGATGAGAGGACGGATGAAGGAGGTTTCTCGGCCATCAAACATCGTCGAACGGTGGAGATCAGAAAAGAACAGACCGGGAAGGAACTTATCCTGGTCGCAGTAACGGCGATCGATCCGACAGGGGATGGGAAGGCAAGGAGATGGAAGTTCTCCTACAACGATGTGACATCCGGTTTTCCACTGAATTCCTGTTCCTTCACGGTCAATGAACGGATCGAGGTCGAAGAGGATGTGGGAGCTCCCCTTTCCAAGACCGCGATCCGGAACTGGACCATCGATTCTACCAGTGCTTTCGCAGGCGCAAGGGAAGCCATGAAGGAGAGGGAGCTGATAAACGATGCCAATGTGATCGAGGTGGACTACATATATCTCCTCGGTGAGAACAGCGGTTGCAAATGGTATATCGGCACAAGACCCTACGAGGGCGATACCGCCGAGGTAAATGTCATCGTCGACGGTAATACCGGAGAGCTGCTCTCCCTTTCCGGTTCGAAGGTGTCATAACGCTTCACAGTCTGAACGGAGGAGCATCCATCTTCCTGAACGTCTTGATAAGGCCTGCAACACCAACCCCCATC